>NZ_JBWMAX010000099.1:0-1537 GCF_056521385.1 Rhodoferax sp. RT5P35
CGGGCCGCCTCACCATCACCGGCTCCACCATCACCGACACGCACAACTACGGGTTGTTGACGGTCGAGGGCGTGATCCAGAAGTCCAGCAACGTGGGTGCCACCAAGATCGCCCAGCGCATGTCCGCGCACGAAATGTGGGACACGTTCACGGCGGTGGGTTTTGGCCAGAAGCCGCAAATCAACTTCCCGGGCGCGGTGTCTGGGCGCTTGCGGCCCTGGAAAACCTGGCGGCCCATTGAGCAGGCCACTATGTCGTACGGCTACGGGCTGTCGGCATCGCTGTTCCAGATGGCGCACTCCTACACCGCCTTTGCGCACGACGGAGAAATCATTCCGGCCACCATCCTTAAAAGCGATGAACCGGCCGTGGGCGTAAAGGTGTTCTCGGCCCAGAACGCGGCCGCCATCCGCAAGATGCTGCAAATGGCTGCAGGCCCCGGCGGCACAGGCCCCAAGGCGCAGACCGTGGGCTATTCGGTGGGCGGCAAGTCGGGCACGGCGCACAAGCAGGTGGGCAAGGGCTACGCCAGCAACAAATACCGCTCCTGGTTCACCGGTATGGCCCCCATCGGCAAGCCGCGCATCATCGTGGCGGTGATGGTCGACGAGCCCAGCGCGGGCCAGTATTTCGGTGGCCAGGTGGCGGCACCCGTATTCAGTGAAGTGGTGCAGCAAACCCTGCGCATGATGGGCGTGCAGCCCGATCTGGATGTGCTGCCCCAGGTGGTCGCCCAGTCCGTGGAAGAGTCGTTTTGATGTTGCAACTCCATACCCCCTCCGAAGCAGTGGCCTGGTTGCAGAGCCGGGTGCACGGCAGCCTGCAGGTAGACAGCCGCGCCATCCAGCCCGGTGACGGCTTTATCGCCTGGCCGGGTGCCGCCGCCGATGGCCGCCAGTTTGTGCGGGCCGCCTTGGCCCAGGGGGCTGCTGCCTGCCTGGTCGAGCAGGTCGGCTCCGAGGCATTCGGCTTCGACAGCGATGCCGTTGCCAGCTACAGCGGCCTGAAAGCCGCCACCGGCCCCATCGCTGCCGCCTACTGCCAGCAGCCCAGCGAAAGCCTGGATGTGTTGGCCATTACCGGCACCAACGGCAAAACCTCCACCGCCTGGTGGCTGGCCCAGGCGCTATCAAAAACAGAGCTGCTCACGCTTAATCCTTGTGCGGTAGTGGGCACTTTGGGCATTGGAATTCCGCCCGATGTGCTGAGCACCGGCCTGACCACCCCCGACCCGGTGCGCCTGCAGCAGGCGTTCCGGGGCTTTGTGGACCTGGGCCTGGGCGCGTGCGCCATCGAGGCCTCCAGCATCGGCATCGTTGAGCGCCGCCTGGACGGCACCCGCATCCGCGTGGCCGTGTTCACCAATTTCACCCAGGACCACCTGGACTACCACGGCAGCACCGAAGCCTACTGGCAGGCCAAGGCCGAGCTGTTCCGCTGGCCGGGTCTGTAGGCCGCGGTGGTGAATGTAGGCGACCCGCAAGGTGCGGCGTTGGCCGCAGGGCTTACCGGCATTAGGGGCCGGGGTGGGTGGGCG
>NZ_JBWMAX010000100.1:0-1537 GCF_056521385.1 Rhodoferax sp. RT5P35
AAAAACGGCACTTTGCGGTCGGGGTCGTGCAAAAAGCTGGTGCCGTTGTGGGTCACCGAACCTTGGGCCCAGTCGGCCTGGACCCGGTGCACCATCAGCAAAGCGTCTTGCGAGTTGATCTTGTTGCCAAAGCCGTTGTCGGTCAGGGTCAGGAACTGGTCGTTGCCCAGGGGGACGATGCCGGAAAACCCCTGCACCGATTGCCCTTGCATCGGCAGGCTACCGCCCGACTTGCGGGGGTACTTGGGGTCGCCGACGAAGCTGATGCCGGGGACGCTGCCCAGGGTGTCGCTGCGCAAGCGGTTCGCGGCGGTGAATTTGCCCGAGGTGGCAAACAGCGGACCGGCATTTTCGGGGGCTGCGACGCTGGTGGTGGCGGGCAGGGCGGCGTGGCCGGCCAGAATGGCGGTGACTTCGGTTTGGGCCTGGGCAGCGCCCATGGCCAGAGTCAGCGCCGCGGCAGACGCGCAAGCAGACAACGGGAAGTGCAACATAGGACACCTTGTGGTGGAGCGGGGGTTTTCGGGGAGTTCGTCGCGGTTCAGGTCGGATCGATCAACGCCAGCAGTGGCGCGTAGAGGTGCGCACCGGCGGCGATGATGGGGTTGCCGTCGTGCAGGCCGTTGTCGGCCAGGAAGTCATTCACCTGGCCCCCGGCTTCCTGCACCAGCACGATAGCGGCCAGGCAGTCCCAGGAGTTGATGTGCGGCTCGTAGTAGCCAATCAGCCGCCCGGCGGCCACATAGGACAGCATCAGCGCGCCAGAGCCGTTGCGGATGAACATGCCGCCGCCCGACAGCACCCGGTCCAGGAAGGGCACACAGGCACTCACCGGCACCCGGTGCGAGAAGCCCACACCCAGCACGCCTTCGGTGATGCTGCGGGCGCTGTGGGCCTGCATGGGCAACTGGTTCACAAACGCGCCCTGGCCTGTGCAGGCGTGGAACATCTCGTCGCTGTTCGGGTCAAACACCACGCCGATCACCGGCTTGCCCGCGTGCATGACCGCGATGGACAGGCACCAGGCGTGCATGCCGTTGACGAAGCAGGCCGTGCCGTCGATCGGGTCGATCACCCACAGGTAGTCGGCATCGGCATGGTCGAGCCCGCCTTCTTCACCCAGAAAACCGTCGTCGGCAAAGCGTGCCAGCACCTGGGCGCGGATGTACAGCTCGGTGTCTTTGTCCGCCGCGCTCACCATGTCCTGCAAGCCCTTGGACTCGATCACCAATTGGTCACGCTTGCGAAACCATTCCAGGGCCTGCAGCCCGGCCTGGCGGGCGATGCTTTGGGCCAGCGCGTAGCGCGCAGCTATCGCAGCGGTGCTCATGCGCGGCCTCCCACGATGCATACGCCGTGGTCGGCAAAGCCAATGCCGACCGACGCACCCACGGCCAGCGGCTGCTGCACATCGGTCTGGCGCACAAACAACTCACCCAGTGGCGACTCCACCGCGTACTGCATTTCCGTGCCTAAAAAGGCGGCGTGGCGCACCTGGCCCACCAGGATGTGCTGGGGGGTGGCGGGGACCAGATGC
>NZ_JBWMAX010000101.1:0-1536 GCF_056521385.1 Rhodoferax sp. RT5P35
GATTCTTCAGCCCGCCGGGGAGGGCGCAAACATGGTCGCCACCGGCGCATCCAGCGCTACCTTGCCGTGCTGCAGCGCAATCACCCGGCTGGCGCTGGCAATGGTGTCGGGCCGGTGCGCCACGATGATGCGGGTGAGTTGCAGTGCGGCAATCGCGCTGTTGACCAGCTTTTCGCGCGCCACGTCCAGGTGGCTGGTGGCCTCGTCCAGCAGCAGGATGCGGGGCCGCTTGTACAGGGCGCGCGCCAGCAGGATGCGCTGGCGCTGCCCGCCCGAGAGCACCGTTCCCATGTCGCCCACCAGCGTGTTGTAGTGCATGGGCATCTGGGCGATGTCGTCGGCGATGGCGGCCATCTGCGCGCAGGCCTGAACCCAGCCACGGTCGGGTTGCGGGTCGAAAAAAGCGATGTTGTCGGCAATCGACCCGGCGAACAGCACATCGTCCTGCAGCACCGTGCCGACCATGCTGCGCAGCGTGTTCAGGCCTAGCGTCTGCAGCGGCTCGCCGCCGATGCGGATCTCGCCTGCGGTGGGCGTCAACACGCCCAGCAGCAGGTTCACCAGCGTGGTCTTGCCGCAGCCCGAGGGGCCGATCAGCGCGACCGACTCCCCGGCTGCGATGTGCAGGTCCACGCCCTGCAGCACGGCGGGCTCATACGCGCTGTAGGCAAAGTGCAGGCCACGGATGGCAATGTCGGCCGGGCGCGGCGCGGCATCGTCCTCATGGCTTGGATGCAGACCGTCGGTGGCTTCGGGCGGCGTGTGCACGATGTCGGCCAGGCGCTCGCCCTGCAGCCGCAGCATGCGGAACTCGAAGAACTTGTCGATCAGGCCGCCCACGCGGCCGACGAACTGGGTCTTGTAAGCCAAGAAGGCCAGCAAGGCACCCACGGTGAAGCGGCCGTCGATGACCATCGTGGCACCGAGCCAGATCACCAGCAGGTTCTCCAGGCCGAACAGCAGGCCGTTCCACTGCTGGTAGAGCAGCCGCAGCTTTTGCGTGCGCAGCCCTGCGTTGACCTGCTCGATCAGCAGCGTGAGCCAGGCGGCGCGGCGTTCTTCTTGCCGCTGGAACAGCTGGATGGTCTTCACGCCGCGCACGGTTTCCAGAAAATGGCTGTGTTGGCGCGCGCCGTGCACGATCTCGGCCTCGGTGGCGCGCCGCAGCGGCGCATACCAGGCCCAGCGTCCGAGCAGGTACAGCAGCATGGCTGCGCAGGCCATCGCGCCGAGCCCCGGGCTGTAGACGAACATCATCACCAGCGTGATGCTGGCCATCAGGCCGTCCAGCACTGCGTCCAGGAAGGACGTGGTCAGCGTGGCCTGGATGCTGTCCACCGCGCCGAAGCGCGACACCACGTCGCCCAGGTGTCTGCGCTCGAAATACTGCGTGGGCAAACGCAGCAGGTGGCCCAGCACGTTGGCGCGCCACTGCACGCTGAGCGTGGTGCCCATGCCCATCAGGGTCCAGCTGCGCGCTGCCGACACGGCCTGCTGCATCAGCATCAGCAGGCCGAAGCCCACGACCAGCACGCC
>NZ_JBWMAX010000102.1:0-1508 GCF_056521385.1 Rhodoferax sp. RT5P35
ATAGGTGTGGGTGAAGCTGCCTGCTGCTGCCGTCCACTGGGCCGGGGTGAAGCTGCTGGTGAGGCCGTCGCCCCAGGCGATGGTATAGCCGGTGCGGGTGTCGGCACCGGGTTCGGTGATGGCACCCACGCTCAGGGTGTAGACGCTTGCCTCGTTCACGGTGCTGGCACCACTGACCACCGCCACCGGGGCTACGTTGTCCACGGTGACCTGGAAGCTGTCGGTGGAGTCTTCGCCGGTGATGTCGGGCACCGTGACGGTTGCTGTGCGGGTGGCGGTGCCGTCGGCGTACAGGTGGCTCAGATTGATGCTGTTGACCAGGGTGGTGCCGGTCACCGCTGCGCTGCCGTCGCCGTAGTTGATGCTGTAGCTCCAACCTGCCGCGTCGTTGTCGGTGCCGTCGGTGAAGGCGATGGTGCGGCTGAAGGTGGCCCCTTCATTGAGTGCCGTGTCCGCACCGGCTTCCACGCTGACGGTGGCCGGTGGCGTGCCCACGGTCACGGCGACCGAAGCCACGTTGGTGTAGGTGCCGTCTTCGTCGGTCAGTGACACCTGCACGGTGCGTGGCCCTGCGGTGGCAAAGCTGTGGGTCACATTGCCACCGGTGGTCACCACCTGGGCTGCACTGCCGTCGCCCCAGTTGATGCTGTAGCTGCTGACCGTGTCGGTGCCGGGGTCGGTGACGGCCCCCAGGTTCAGGGTGTAGGTCTGGCCGGTCTCGATGGTGGCTGCGCCCGTGACCGCGATGGTGGGGGCCACGTTGTTCACGTTGACCACCTTGGTGCTGGTGGTGATGCCCCCGTCGCCGTCGTTGGCCGTCACGCTGATGGTGCGGGGCGTGCTGTTGACGGCTCCGTCCTGGTCGTCGAGGAAGGTGTGGGTCACATTGCCGGACAAGGCCAGCAACTGCGCGGCGGTGAGGGTCTGCACCGCACTGCCATCGTTCCAGTCGATGCTGTAGCTCAGCGGGTCGGCGGCTCCAGCCACGTCGCTGCCGACGATGTTCAGGCTGTAGCTTGCACCTTCATTTGTGCTTGCAGCGCCCGTCAATTGGGCGGTAGGTGCTACGTTATTAATAGTTACAGCCTGGGTGCCAAGTACAAACGTGCCGTCTTCATCGGTAGCACTTACCGTGATGGTGGCCGCCGCGTTGTCGGCATAGGTGTGGGTGAAGCTGCCTGCTGCTGCCGTCCACTGGGCCGGGGTGAAGCTGCTGGTGAGGCCGTCGCCCCAGGCGATGGTGTAGCCGGTGCGGGTGTCGGTGCCGGGTTCGGTGACCGGGCCAACCGTCAAGGTGTAGACGCTGGCCTCATTGACCGTGGCGGCTCCGCTGACGGCGGCCAGGGGGGCGACGTTGTTCACGTTGACCACCTTGGTGGCGGTGGTGGTGCCACCGTCGCCGTCATTGGCCGTCACGCTGATGGTGCGTGGGGTGCTGTTGACGGCCCCATCCTGGTCGTCGGCAAAGGTGTGGATCACGTTACCCGACAGCGCAGCCAGTTGTGCTG
>NZ_JBWMAX010000103.1:0-1508 GCF_056521385.1 Rhodoferax sp. RT5P35
CAGCGCCTCCAGCACGGTCGTCGAGAACAACGTCGTCGCCGGTGCCTCCACCGTCGGGCTGCAAATCGAATCCAGCGGCACCGGCAATGTGATCCAGGACAACCTGGTCGGCGTCACAGCCGACGGTACTGCCGTGCTGAGTGCGCCGATAGCGGGCATCTACCTCGAGATCGGCAACGGCAACACGGTCACGGACAACTGGGTCGCCAACGGGCAGATTGGCATCTGGCTTGGCACCAATGTCAGCACCACCACGGTCCAGGGCAACCGCATCGGCACGGACCTCACTGGTACGCAGGACTGGGGTACCACGCAACACGGCATCACCCTGCAGACCAACAACAACAACAACCTTATCGGCGGCACCGGGGTCGGCCAAGGCAACACTATCGCCTTTAGCAACAAGACCGGCGGAACCGGCAACGCCATCACCGTCAACAGCGGGACGGGCAATGCCATACTCGGCAACAGCATCTACAGCACCGCGACGGGGACCAGCGGCCTGGGTATCGACCTTGATGCCGCAGGCGGTAACGTAACTGCCAACGATGCCAACGACACCGACAGCGGGTCCAACAACCTGCAGAACTTCCCGGTACTCACGCTGGCCCGGACAGACGCCACGGGCCAGGTCATCGTTGGCGGCACGATCACAAGCAACACCGGAACCAACTACTACCGCGTCGAATTCTTCGCCTCACCCACCGGTGACCCCAGCGGCTACGGCGAGGGGCAGACCTACCTGGGATTCACCAACGTGACGACCGCAGGCGGCTTTGCCAGTTTCTCGGCCACGCTTGCGGCCACCGTGCCAGTGGGGTATGCCGTGTCGGCCACAGCCACAAAGAGCAACGTAACCTTCAGCGCATTCACCGACACTTCCGAGTTTGCGCGCTATGTGGTCGCTGTTTCCTCCTCGCAGGCTACGATCACCGTCGACACGGCAGCCGACACCAACGACGGCGACACCACCAGCCTGTCCACACTGCTGGCCAACAAGGGCGCCGATGGTTTCGTGTCGCTGCGCGAGGCTCTCATCGCGGCCAATAACACCACCAACGGCACGCAGCCGGACCGCATCAGCTTTGCGATTTCCGGCACCGGCGTGCACACCATCACGCTGGGCTCGGCGCTGCCCAGTATCACCGGTGCCGTGGTGATCGACGCCAGCACCGACGACAGCTTCGCGGTCAACAGCGGCCGACCGGCCATCATCCTGGACGGCAACAGCCTCAACAGCGACGGCCTGGTTCTGGCCAGCGGTTCCGGTGGCTCCACCATCCGTGGTTTGGTGATCCGCAACTTCGATCTGGAGGGCATCCAGATCGACGCGGGCTCGGACGGCAACACCATTGCCGGCAACTTCATCGGCAGCCTGGCGGCCACCGGAAGCAGCGGCGGTGTGGGCAACGGTGGCGCGGGTGTCTATGTGCTGAGCGCCAACAACACCATCGGCGGCACCACGGCTGCCGATCGCAACATCATTTCGGGTAATGCCAACGGTATCC
>NZ_JBWMAX010000104.1:0-1504 GCF_056521385.1 Rhodoferax sp. RT5P35
CCGAAGTGCACATGCCCACACCTGCGGAGGCTGTGGCGGTATGACGCGCATCTTGCATGTGCTGGACCATTCCATTCCCCTGCACAGTGGTTACACCTTTCGCACCCTGTCCATCCTGCGTGAAAAGCGCAAGCTGGGTTGGGAAACCTTCCACCTCACCACCCCCAAACACACCCACGGCAATGCGCTGGAAGAGGATGTAGATGGCTGGCATTTCTACCGCACACCCGCGGCGGCAGGGGAGGGCAGTGCGCTACCCGGGCTGGGTGAATGGGCCATGATGCGCCAGGTGGAGCGGCGGCTGCAGGAAGTGGCCGAACAGGTGCGCCCCGACATCCTGCACGCCCATTCCCCGGTGCTCAACGCCATGCCCGCCCTGCGGGTGGGCAAGCGCCTGGGCATCCCCGTGGTGTACGAGGTGCGGGCGTTTTGGGAAGATGCGGCGGTAGGCCACGGCACCACCGCCGGGGGCAGCCTGCGCTACCGGCTCACGCGCCGCCTGGAAACCCGGGCCTTCAAGCTGGCCAGCCACATCTTCACCATCTGCGAAGGCCTGCGCTCAGACATCGTGGCGCGGGGCATCCCCGAGTCCAAGGTCACGGTGATTCCCAACGCGGTAGATGTCGACTCGTTCGACGTGGGCGGTGTGCCCGATATGGCGCTGAAAGCCCGCCTGGGCCTGACCGACTGCAAGGTGGTGGGTTTCATTGGTTCGTTCTACGCCTATGAAGGCCTGGATCTGCTGTTGGCCGCCTTGCCCCAGATTTTGGCCAAGGAACCACAGGTGCGGTTGCTGCTGGTGGGCGGTGGCCCGCAAGACGATGCCCTCAAAGCCCAGGCTTTGGCCCTGGGTATCCAGGACAAAGTCATCTTCACCGGCCGCGTGCCGCATGCCGAAGTGCAGCGCTATTACGACCTGGTGGACGTGCTGGCCTACCCGCGCCATTCCATGCGCCTGACCGAGCTGGTCACACCCCTCAAACCCCTGGAAGCCATGGCGCAAGGCCGGGTGCTGGTAGCGTCCGACGTGGGCGGCCACAAGGAACTCATCCGCCACGGCGAAACCGGCATGCTGTTCAAGGCAGGCAGTGCGCCTGCGCTGGCCCAGGCGATTGTGGATTTGCTGGCCACCCCCGAGCGTTGGCCCCAACTGCGTGCAGCAGGCCGTAAGTTCGTCGAATCCGAACGCAATTGGACAGCCAGCATCGCCCATTACCGTCGCCCCTACAGCAGCTTGACGGGCAGCGTGGCCTGATGGCGTTTGCCGGTATCCGGGTCGGCCTGGTCGGCCCCTTGCCACCGCCTGCGGGCGGCATGGCCAACCAGACCCGGCAACTGGCCGAGCTGCTGCGTTCTGCCCAGGCCCAGGTCACCCTGGTACAAACCAATGCGCCGTACCGCCCCCTGTGGGCCGGGCGCGTGCCGGGCGTGCGGGCGGTGTTTCGTTTGTTGCCTTACCTTTGGGCGCTATGGCGTGCTGCAGGCCGCAGCGATGTGCTGCACA
>NZ_JBWMAX010000105.1:0-1503 GCF_056521385.1 Rhodoferax sp. RT5P35
GATGCTTTGGGGGTTGACTTGTTTCAGGGGTGAGCAGCGCTGGCCCTAGTTGCCCAGACCCCAGGAAAGAAGTTCCTTGGTGTCGCTCGCATCGTTGTCAATCATCTGCTGCGTGACAACGGCTTGAGCCGTCCCCGCCGCAAACCCATAAGCCATCAAAGTAGCCAGTAATTTCAAGCGCATGAATGTCTCCTTGTTGTGTCAATGCTGAACTGAGGTGTATGGAATTTGGAACTCCAGAGCATGAAATTGCAAAGATCGTGCCTGAGCACTGCATATCGGTATTTGGCTCGAAAGTTCCGTGGTCAGGTGGCATTTGTGGCTTGGTGTGCGGGTTTGTACGGTCAGCACTAACCCTAGCCACTGTGTCAATCGGGAGCAATGCATGCCCCTTCGGCATTGCTCCAAGGGCCACCAAAGACCTGTCAGTGGGGTTTCCGGGGTCTGAAAGTGGGTATCCGGGCCTTATTTGTCTTGGCGCAAATATTGCAGTACAACCGGGCTGCCGACCTTCACGATTCAGGAGGCGGCGGTTCGATTCAATCAACTACCCAAGGAGTACTTCTATGCAATGGACCACACCGGCCTTCACCGATTTGCGTTTCGGTTTTGAAATCACGATGTACATCGCCAATCGTTGATCGTGCCAAGCGACGTCTGTGCCTTGTGTGCAGCGTCGCTTTTTAATTTCCAAAAATCATGCACATACGCGTTCTCGGGTCCGCAGCAGGCGGTGGCTTCCCCCAATGGAATTGCAATTGCGCCAATTGCGCAGCGGTACGACAAGGTGATCCGGCGCTGACACCCCGTACCCAGTCTTCCATCGCGGTTTCACGCAATGGGCAAGACTGGTTATTGGTCAATGCGTCGCCAGACATACTGGCGCAGATACGTGCCATGCCGGAAATACAACCCGCCAGGGCTCTGCGGGACAGCGGCATTGCCGCGGTGTTGCTCATGGATGCACAGATTGACCATGTGACGGGCTTGCTGATGTTGCGTGAGCGGCGTACGCCGCTGCCTTTGTACGCTACCCCGCAGGTTCTTGACGAGCTCAACACCAGCTTGCCGCTGGTTCGTGTCTTGTCGCATTACGCCGGGGTGCAGGCGCATCCCCTGTCGCTGACCGAACCCGCATTCGAAGTGGCGGCATTGACTGGCATCAAGTTTTCAGTGATGCCGCTCACCAGCAACGCACCCCCTTATTCTCCGCGTCGCGATGCGCCCTTGCCGGGCGACAACATCGGGCTGCTGATTGAAGACACCGTGACCGGAAAGCGTGTGTTTTACGCCCCCGGGCTGGGTCGCATCGAACCTGCCGTGGCCCACGCCATGGCCACCGCGGATGTGGTGCTGGTGGACGGCACCTTCTGGCGCAACGACGAAATGCAGACCTTGGGCCTGTCCACCAAGACCGCTGCCGACATGGGTCACCTCGCCCAGTCCGGACCGGGGGGCATGCTGGAAGTGCTGCAGGCGTTGCCCAAAAGCATTCGCAAGATT
>NZ_JBWMAX010000106.1:0-1489 GCF_056521385.1 Rhodoferax sp. RT5P35
CCAATGCTACCAATGAGGCTCGTCATGGAAAAGAAGAAATCTGACCAAACCCTGCGTCTTCAAGCTGAGGCCATTGCTCGCGACAAAGCTGTGCTTCACACCCTATCAGCCAAAAACATGATATCAGCGGACATGTGGCGCACCACACAGGAGTTGCGGGTGCATCAGATCGAGCTGGAATTGCAATGCGACGAGCTACTGCGCAGCAAGCGGTTATTAGAAGCCGCGCGGTCTCGCTACTTTGAGCTGTACGATGCAGCCCCGGTGGGCTACTGCACGGTGTGCGAAAGCGGGCTAGTGGTAGAAGCCAACCTGGCCGTAGCGGCGCTGCTGGGCCTAACACGCGCTGCTCTGGTGGGAAAGCGCATCAGCCGCTTTGTCGCCAAAGAGCACCAGGATACGTACTATCGCCTGCGAAAGCAGTTGCTGGACAGTGGCACGCCGCAAACGTGCGAGCTACAAGTTGAAAACATGGAGGGCTACCTATGCTGGATTCAGCTTATCGCCAGCGCTGCGAACGATGTCACCGGTGCGCCAGGGCAGCACCTAGTACTGGCTGATATCAGTGAATCCAAGATCATGGTTGCTGCTATGCAGGCCAGCGAGATGCGCAACAGTGCACCGGTGGACGGGTCATCCGAAGCCACCACTGAGCTCAAGCGGCAGGACAGGGTCAAGTAAATAGGTGTAGGAGCCTTGGCGGCATAAACCCGCCTCAAGGATGAACCCTGGCACGAAGCCTGCTGAGCACCAGCTAAGTTCCCCACCACCCCTAGCAACAGCAACGGCTACTGCCAGTCCTGCAAGACTGTCTCCCGCAGGGCCACCTAGCCAACTTCATCCGCGACACCGTAGACATCTTGGGTCTAAGTGCCTTCCACGAACGTTACGCCGCCGGTGGTTCACGCAACCAGCTCCTGCATCCGGCCATGAGGGTCAAAGTCCTGGTCTACGCCTACGCCACGGGTGTGTTTAGCTCCCGTGAAATCGCAAGGAAGCTGCATGAGGACACCCGGCCCGCCGAGGTCGAGGCCAAGACGGAACGGTTACAAGAGAAGATCAAAGTCTTGCGCGAGCAGATGCAGTAGCTCGATGACGTGAGGCGTAAGCAGAAGGATGTGCCTGACGAGCAAATCTCCCTCACCAATCCCGACGCCCGCTCCATGGTGTCGCAAGCCAAAGGTTCCGGCTTGGTGGGCTGCAACGTACAGACCGCCCTGGATGCCCAGCACCACCTGATCGTGGCGCATGAAGTCACCAACGTTGGCAACGACCGGGCGCAACTGCACAAGATGCGCTGGCCGCCCGTGAAGCCATGGGAAAGAAACAGTTCAAGGCCTTTGCCGACCGAGGCTACTTCCGCTGCACGGAACTTGAGGCCAGCGAAGACCACGGCATCACCGCATTTGTGCCCAAGCCCATGACATCCAACGCCAAAGCGGAGAGACGCTTCGGCATGAAAGACTTCATCTATCGGGCCAAAGGCGAT
>NZ_JBWMAX010000107.1:0-1482 GCF_056521385.1 Rhodoferax sp. RT5P35
GGATACCTTCCAGCTTGCGGCGGGTCAGCGCGCGGCATCCATCTGGCTGGTGGACCGCAGCGGCGAAATCGTGGCCGACACCGATGGCGGGACGCATGTGGGCACGGTGAATGTGCTGAACTGGCCATTGGTGCAGGCTGCGCGGAACTTTCAAACCCTGCCCGAGGTGTTCCGTTTCGGGGGCCGCAGCTTCCACCCGGCGGTGGTGCATTCCGAAGCTCTGGACTGGTATTTTGTAGGCGGCATGCCTGCCGGGCTGGAGAACCAGGACATCCAGGGGCTGGTGGTGATGGTGGTGGCCGGGTTTGCAGGTGCCGTGCTGGTGGGTTTGGTGCTGGCCCCGTTTTGGGCCTCGTGGCTGACCCGGCCCTTGCGCCGCATCCTCGTCCGCGCTGGGCAGATTACCCAGGGCGCTGCCGACGGGCCCTGGCCACGCGGTGCCATCCTGGAGTTCAATGACCTGTCGGCAGACCTGGAGAAAATGGCCCGCACGCTGCGGGAGCGTGAACTGAAGTCGCAAGCCATCTTCAACGCCTCACCGGTACCCATGTCGGTGACCCATACCGAGTCGCCCTACCCGTTGCTGGACGTGAACGAGGCCTGGTGCCGGGGGTTCGGGCGCACGCGGGAGGCGGTATTGGGCCGCACCGCGAACGAGATTGGCCTGTGGCGGTCGCAGGAGGAGCGCAGCGCGATGTTGAACAGCCTGCAGCAGGGGCACACGGTGGTGGAGGCCTGGATGCTGCGGGGCGATGGCGAGGCGGTGCTGTTCCAGCTATACCGGCGGCAGGCGCAGGTGGGCACCTCTTTCCTGATGGTGTGGGCGGCGGTGGAGATGACCGACATCCAGCGCATCAGCAACGAGCTGCGCGAACTCAATACCGAACTCGAAGCCCGCGTGCAGCGCCGCACCCAGGCCCTGGCGGCTGCCAACGAAGATTTGTCGGGTGCGGTGGCCCATCTGCGCGCCACCCAGGCCGAGCTGGTGCGGGCCGAAAAAATGGCCGCTTTGGGCGGGCTGGTGGCTGGTGTGGCCCACGAGCTCAACACTCCGCTGGGCAACAGCCTGATGGCGGTCAGCGCGCTCACTGACGAGGTGCGCCAATTCCGCACCGCCATGCACACTGGCCTGCGCCGCAGCGCGCTGAACAGCCTGCTCGACAGTGTGGACCAGGCCACCGACATCGCCACCCGCAACCTGCACCGCGCAGCCGACCTGGTCACCCGCTTCAAACAGGTGGCGGTGGACCAGACCAGCTCGCAACGCCGCCATTTTGAGTTGCGCGAGGTCGTGGATGAAATGGTGGCCAGCCTGCGCCCGACCTTTGCCCGCACACCCTACAAGATCCAGGTCGATGTACCCACCGGTTTGCGGCTGGACAGTTACCCCGGTGCACTGGGCCAGGCGATTGGCAACCTGATCCACAACGCCGTGCTGCACGGCTTTGAGGGCCGCGACCATGGCACCGTGCGCCTTACCGG
>NZ_JBWMAX010000108.1:0-1481 GCF_056521385.1 Rhodoferax sp. RT5P35
TCATCGCCGGTTTTTTTGCAGGCATAGGCGGTGGGCTGGCCGCGCTGAACTTCGAAACCGTGACCGCCGACGTGCTGGGCAGCCAGCGCTCGGGTGCGTATTTGCTGTTTACTTATCTGGGCGGCTCGGGCCACTTTTTCGGCCCTGTCGTGGGTGCTGTGCTGATGGTGCTGGCGAATGTGCTGCTCAGCGGCATCACCAAGGCCTGGCTGCTGTACGTGGGCCGGGTGTTCATCGCCATGGTGGTGTGGGTGCCGGGCGGCGTGGTCAGCCTGGCCGGGCGGCTGCGCTGGAGCGATGCCCCTCGGTATGCGGCCTGGGCGCTGGCGTTTGCCGGGTTGGCGGCGATGGTGGAGATGGTGTACCAGCTGCAACTGCAGGCGGCGCTGGGGCCGCAGCTGCGCTTCCTGGGATTGGCCCTGGACGCGACCAGTGGAGTGAGCTGGGCTGCGGCTACGGCGGCTTTGGCAACAGGCGTACTTTTGGGGATGCGCAAATGATCCCCGCGCTGCAACTCATCACCCTGCGCAAGAACTTCGGCTCGGCGCAGATCATCCAAGGGGCGAACTTGACCGTGGCCACAGGCGAGCGCGTGGCGCTGATCGGCCCCAACGGCGCGGGCAAGTCCACGCTGTTCAACCTCATCAGCGGCCGCACCGCGCCCAGCAGCGGCCAGATCTTGCTACACGGTCAGCCCATCCACGGCAAAAAACCGTTCGAGATCTACCGCGCAGGTCTGGCGCGCAGCTTCCAGACCAGCAACCTTTTTGCCCAGCTCAGCGTGTTCGAGAACCTGCGCTGCAGCCTGCTGTGGAGCCGGGGCTACGGCTACACGTTTTGGCGCTTGCTCAGTGGCCTGAAGGACGTGCGCGAGCGGGCCGAGCAGCTCATGGCCCAGGTGCAGCTAGACGGCAAACGCGACGTGCTGGCCGCCCACCTCACCTACGCCGAGCAGCGCGCGCTGGAGCTGGCCATCACCATCGCAGGCGGCGCCAGCGTCATCTTGCTGGACGAGCCCACGGCGGGCATGGGCGTGCAGGAGGCCGCCGGGTTTGTGCAACTCATCCGCGAGATCACGCAAGGCAAAACGCTATTGATAATAGAGCACGATATGCAGGTGGTATCGGCGGTGGCGGCCAAAATCGCTGTATTAGTAGCGGGCGAAGTCATCGCCTTCGACTCGCCCGAGGCGGTGCGCGCCAACCCGCGGGTGCAAGCCGCCTACCTGGGGCAGGCGGCCTGATGCTGCAAGTCCAGAACCTGCGCGCCTTCTACGGCCCCACGCCCGTGCTGCACGGCGTGTCGTTCGCCATCCAGCCCGGTGAAACCGTGGCCCTGCTGGGCCGCAACGGCGCGGGCCGCTCCACCACCGCCAAGGCGCTGATGGGCCTGGTGCGCTGCGAGGGCTCCATCCTGTGGCGCGGCCAGCAACTGGTGGGCCAGCTACCCTGTGCCATCGCCCAGCAAGGCATCGCCTATGT
>NZ_JBWMAX010000010.1:0-194540 GCF_056521385.1 Rhodoferax sp. RT5P35
GTCGATCTGGTCGTAGGCCTTGGCCTGGCCACCGAACTTGGCTGCCAGCACGGTGGTGATGGCGGCGGTCAGTGTGGTTTTGCCATGGTCAACGTGGCCGATCGTGCCCACATTGACATGGGGCTTGGTGCGTGTGAACTTTTCTTTTCCCATTTTTCAATTCTCCAAAGAGCTAATTCCCGTGTCAGGTTTAACGTCTGCACAGTGTTGCTGGATCGCCTCGCACGGGAACAAGGCGGCACACCATCGCAGACAGGGGGATCGAACAGAACGGGGCTAGCCCCGTTCCATCAACTTTTACTTGGTGCTTTTACTTGGCGCGGGAAGCCATGATGGCTTCGGACACGTTGCGTGGTGCTTCCGAGTAATGCTTGAATTCCATCGTGTACGTGGCACGTCCTTGGGACATGGAACGCAGCGTGGTGGAATAACCAAACATTTCCGACAGAGGCACTTCGGCCTTGATGGCCTTACCGCCACCAACCATGTCTTCCATACCCTGGACCATACCGCGGCGTGAGGACAGATCGCCCATCACGTTACCGGCGTAGTCTTCAGGCGTTTCGACTTCCACGGACATCATCGGCTCCAGAATCACGGGGCTAGCCTTGCGGCAGCCTTCCTTGAAACCAAAGATAGCTGCCATCTTGAACGCGAGTTCGTTCGAGTCCACATCGTGGTAAGAACCGAAGTGCAACGTAACCTTCACGTCGACCACCGGGTAACCCGCCAACACGCCTTGTGTGACGGCTTCGTAGATGCCCTTTTCGACCGCCGGAATGTATTCACGTGGAACCACACCGCCCTTGATGGCATCGACAAACTCAATACCCTTGCCGAGTTCATTGGGTTCGATCTTCAGCACCACGTGGCCGTACTGGCCCTTGCCGCCGGACTGGCGCACAAACTTGCCTTCGGCATCTTCCACCGTTTTACGGATAGTTTCGCGGTAGGACACTTGCGGCTTGCCGACGTTGGCTTCCACGCCAAATTCGCGCTTCATGCGGTCCACAATAATTTCCAGATGCAACTCGCCCATACCGGCGATCAGGGTCTGGCCTGATTCTTCGTCGGTCTTGACGCGGAACGAAGGATCTTCTTGGGCCAAACGCTGCAGGGCAATGCCCATTTTTTCTTGGTCGACCTTGGTCTTGGGTTCCACGGCCTGGGTGATCACAGGCTCAGGGAACACCATGCGTTCCAGCATGACGATGGCCGATGGATCGCACAGGGTTTCGCCCGTGGTCACATCTTTCAGACCGATACAAGCGGCGATGTCACCAGCGACAATTTCGCTGACTTCTTCACGGTTGTTGGCGTGCATTTGCACGATACGACCGATGCGCTCTTTCTTACCGCGAATCGGGTTGTAGACCGTGTCGCCTTTTTTCAGCACACCGGAATAAACGCGAACAAAGGTCAACTGGCCCACAAACGGGTCGGTCATCAACTTGAATGCCAGAGCCGAGAACTTTTCGTTGTCGTCGGCTTTGCGCACGACAGGCTGTTCGTCTTCGTCAATACCCTTGACCGGTGGAATGTCCACAGGCGACGGCATGAATTCAATCACGGCATCCAGCATGCGCTGCACGCCTTTGTTCTTGAACGCGGAGCCGCAGTACATGGGCTGGATTTCGCTGGCGATGGTACGCGTGCGGATGCCCAGCTTAATTTCGTCTTCGGTCAAGTCACCTTCTTCGAGGTACTTGTTCATGAACTCTTCGGAGGCTTCGGCGGCCGCTTCGACCATCTTCTCGCGCCATTCCTTGGCCAACTCAAGCAGCTCAGCCGGAATTTCCTTGTAGTCGAACTTCATGCCTTGCGAAGCTTCGTCCCAGATGATGGCTTTCATCTTGATCAGATCGACCACGCCGGTAAAGTTTTCTTCGGCACCGATAGGGATCACCATAGGCACAGGGCTCGCCTTCAGGCGCAGCTTCATCTGGTCCACGACCTTGAAGAAGTTGGCACCGGTACGGTCCATCTTGTTCACAAAGGCCAGACGTGGCACTTTGTACTTGTTGGCTTGGCGCCACACGGTTTCGGACTGGGGCTGCACGCCACCCACAGCGCAGTACACCATGCAAGCACCGTCCAGCACGCGCATCGAGCGCTCGACTTCAATCGTGAAGTCCACGTGGCCGGGGGTGTCAATAATGTTGATGCGGTGCTCGGGCAGGGACTTGTCCATGCCTTTCCAGAAGCAGGTGGTAGCCGCCGAGGTGATCGTGATGCCACGCTCTTGCTCTTGCTCCATCCAGTCCATGGTGGCGGCGCCATCATGCACTTCACCAATCTTGTGGTTCACACCAGTGTAGAAAAGCACGCGCTCGGTGGTGGTGGTCTTGCCCGCGTCGATGTGCGCGGAGATACCAATGTTGCGATAGCGCTCAATAGGGGTATGGCGAGCCATTTTTCTCTTTCGTTAAAGCCACAAGCCCGCCATCCGCCAAAAGGGTGGAGCGGGCTTGTCAGCTTGAGGAGCTAAGTTGAGGACGTTTCTTAGAAACGGAAGTGCGAGAAGGCCTTGTTGGCTTCAGCCATACGGTGGACTTCGTCACGCTTCTTCATGGCACCGCCACGGCCTTCGGTGGCTTCCATCAACTCGTTAGCCAAACGCAGGGACATGGACTTTTCACCACGTTTACGAGCAGCTTCTTTCAACCAGCGCATGCTCAAGGCCAAGCGACGCACGGGGCGCACTTCGACCGGAACCTGGTAGTTAGCACCACCCACGCGGCGGGATTTCACTTCCACCATGGGCTTGACGTTGTTGATAGCCAAGGTGAAGGCTTCAACGGGGTCTTTGCCGGGGTTCTTCTTTTCGATGAACTCCAGGGCACCATAAATGATGCGCTCTGCGACCGCTTTTTTGCCGCCTTCCATGATCACGTTCATGAATTTGGACAGCTCAACATTGCCGAACTTAGGATCCGGCAGGATTTCACGTTTAGGGACTTCGCGACGACGTGGCATTTTTCACCTCTTAATTGCTTCAGTTGGTGTCTTGGCAGACACCGCAAAAACCATTTTGGTTTTTACTTACTCGACCCAAAACACGGGTCACTACGTTGCATCACCGCGCCACGCGGGAGACAACACCTTTTACTAACTGGAAACCAGGACTTACTTAGCCTTTGGCTTCTTTGCGCCGTACTTGGAACGCGACTGCTTGCGGTCTTTCACGCCTTGCAAATCGAGTGAACCGCGCACGATGTGATAACGCACACCGGGCAAATCCTTGACCCGGCCGCCGCGCACCAGCACTACGCTATGTTCTTGCAGGTTGTGGCCTTCGCCGCCGATGTAGGAAATGACCTCAAAACCGTTGGTCAGGCGCACTTTGGCAACCTTACGCAGAGCGGAATTGGGCTTTTTAGGCGTCGTGGTGTAGACGCGGGTGCAAACGCCACGGCGTTGCGGAGAATTTTGCATCGCAGGGCTCTTGGACTTGATCGTTTCGACCTCGCGCCCCTGACGTACTAGCTGGTTAATGGTTGGCACTAAAGCCTCCTTGACAAAGAAAACGTCCCTAAACGTTTAAAACTAACAGAAAACGTGAATCCCTTCGGAAGTTTCCGAAAAGCCTTCAAGTATAGCTTTTTGGCAGCGTGCGTGCAAACACTGTGCAGTTTGACAATGTTTGCAGGCGCTTACTTACCAGTTTTACTTGATCCACAAACGGATCGAGTCCCAGGCGCGGCCCAAAATACCGGCTTGCTCCACACCGTCCAGCGCTACCAGGGGCACGGTCAGCAGGGTTTGTTCGCCCAAAGTGACCTTCAGAGAGCCCACGGCCTGGCCCTTGGTGAAGGGGGCCACCAGCGGATCAGGGCGCTGGACTTCGGTCTTCACCTTGGCGGCGTTGCCCGACGGCACAGCCACCACGATGGCGTCGGGACGGCCCAGCTTCATGGTGGCTTCCTTGCCCTTCCAAACATTGGGCGTGGCGACGGCCTGGTTGGCATCGAACAGCTTCACACCTTCATAGGCGGTGTAGCCCCAGTTCAGCAGCTTTTGCGATTCGTTCAGGCGGGCGTTGTCGCTGGCCGTGCCCAGCACGATGGTCAGCAGGCGGCGGCTGCCGACGTTGGGGAAGTCGCGCTTGGCAGTGGCAATCAGGCAGTAGCCTGCCGCTTCGGTGTGGCCGGTTTTCAGGCCATCGACGGTGGGGTCGCGGAACAGCAGGCCGTTGCGGTTGTTTTCGTTGCTGACGGGGGTGCCGGGGTAGTGGTACTTCTTCATGCCGTCGTAATGCGCGTACTCGGGGAAGTCGTGCATCAAACGGGTGGCCAGAATGCTGAGGTCGCGGGCGGTGGTGGTGTGGCCGGCTTCGGTCAGGCCCTCGGGGTTGCGGTAACCGGTGGCTTTCATGCCCAGCACCTTGGCCTGCGCGTTCATCATTTCGACAAAACGCTCGGAGGTGCCGCCCACACCTTCGGCCAGCGCCATGGTGGCATCATTGCCCGACTGGACGATCATGCCCTTGATCAGGTCCTCTACCGGCACTTGCATCTTGGGGTCGATGAACATGCGCGACCCGGGCATTTTCCAGGCCTTGATGCTGACCGGCAGGGTCTGCGTCAGGGTGATCTTCTTGGTACGCAGCGCGTCAAACACCAGGTAGGCGGTCATCAGCTTGGTCAGCGATGCCGGTTCGACGGCCATGTCGATGTCTTTTTCCAGCAAGACCTGGTTGGCCGTCACATCCAGCACCATGTAGGATTTGGCGGCGATTTCCGGGCCCGCCACCGACTGGGCGGCAGCCATCAAGGACATGGACGCCAGCACGGGCGCGGCAACAGCCTGTAAAAAATATTTCATGGGAGGGGGTTCAAAAGTAGGGGTGATGCAATCACCAGAGCAAAGGGAAAACCCATGTCTGACCGACACACGGGCTGGAAAGTTCAGGGTGGGTTCAGGCGGTGTTCAGGACCGCAGGTGGCGCAGCACCAGGTTTTTCAACAACGGCAATTGTCCGTGAAAGAAGTGGCCGCCCGCGGGCACCACGGTAACCGGAAGTATCTGTGGCCGTGCCCAGTCCATCACCGAGGCCAGCGGCACGGTGTCGTCGAGCTCACCGTGCACGGTCAAAGTGCGCTCGTGCACCTCGGGCGGCAGGGTGGCCACGGTCCAGCGCGAAGTCGCGGTGCCCACCAGTACCAGCTTCTCCACCGGGCGGGCTGCCCACAGCGAAGCCACGGCATGGCTGGTCACAAAGGCACCAAACGAGAAACCGGCCAACGCCAAGGACTGGTCGTCAGGGGCAGCCTGGGCCACCACGGCCAGCAGGTCGTCCAGCTCGCCCCGGCCTTCGTCGTGCACGCCCGCGCTGCCGCCCACGCCTCGGAAATTGAAGCGCACCGCGCTCCAACCCGCCTGCACAAAAGCACGGGCGATGGTCTGCACCACCTTGTTGTCCATGGTGCCGCCAAACAGCGGGTGCGGGTGGGCAATGACGGCCACGCCGCGCGGCGTGCCCTCGGGGTGGTCGATGACGGCTTCGATCGCGCCTGCGGCACCGGTCAAAGTCAAACGCTGGGTGGATGCATTCACGTATTTACTATCGAATTAATAGCTACTTGCGCAGATAGAACATGCGCTAGCGGCCTAAAAAGCTTGAATTTACGCGTCTTCCAGAAACACCGCAGAACTGGCTCTGCCAGGCTGCTGGTGTTGCCCCCTGCAAGGGGGTTGGCGGAAGATGCGTAGCACTGCAGCCTGGGGGTGAGCCACAAGTTTTAGCGGCCCAGGTGCGCCGGGGTGACCAGGCGTTCCACCACCTGGCCGTTCTTGAGGTGCGACTCGACGATCTCGTCGATATCGCTCTCGTCCACAAAGCTGTACCAGACGGCCTCGGGGTAGACCACGGCCACCGGCCCGGCGACGCAGCGGTCCAGGCAACCGGCCTTGTTGACGCGCACCTGGCCGGGGCCGGACAGGCCGGCCTTTTTCACCAATGACTTGCAGCGGTCGAAACCGGCCTGGGCGTTGTGGTGGGCACAGCTGTCTTCGCCGTTGGTGCGGTCGTTCAGGCAAAAGAAGATGTGGCGACCGTAATAAGACGGTGCGGGTGCGTCGGGCGTGGTGGATTCGGTCATGGCAGTATTTTAGTTAGGACTTACGCAGCGCCCCCTGTATCGCCCTCTGGGCGCACAGGGGGTCTTGCGTAAATCCTGTTAGTTTTCCGAGGCAGGCCGCGCTATGCGACCGATGACGACCACCATCGCCGCGTACGGCCACAGCCAGCCCAGCCACTGCACAATGCCCTGGAAGCGGATGAATTTGCCCTGCTCCCAGGTGTACAAAGTTTGCGCAAAGTAAGCGCTGGTAGGGGCCTGGTTCAGCACGCTGACGTGCACCGCCAAGGCCAGCAGCACCAGCGGCGCACAGACCCGGCGCGGCAGCCACACCAGCAGGCCCGCCAGCACCAGGCCTGCCCACAGGCCCACATGCACCGGCAGGCTCAGCCAGTCCAGCGCGTGGTTCGGGCCGTAACTTAACCCGGCAGATACGGCTGCCACGCCCAGGCCCAGCGCCACCAACAGCGGCGCAAACACCACCCGCTGGCGCGCATTGCGCACCACGCAGTAGCCCAGCAAGCAAGGAATCAGCACTCCCAGCAGCACGCACAGCAGCTCGGCACTGGGCACCAGCGGTTGCAGCTCGACATCGCGCACCGGCAGCCAGTCGAGGAACGGAGTGTCTTCCAGCGCATCGGCCAGGGCCGCCTCCAGCCGCTCCAGCACCTGGCCCAGGCCCAGCGGCACGGCGGCCGGGAACAGCAAGGCCACCGGCCACAGCGCCAGCAGCACCAGCTCGCCGCGCGCATCGGCCACAAACCAGCGGGTGCGGAACTGGCTCCAGCGGTCAATCGCCCCAAGCCGCTCCAGCAGCGCGGCGGTGACCGCGCCCAGCCAGGCACCGGCGGTATTCAGCGCCCAATCGACGTTGGATGGCACCCGTACGGGCAAGTAGCTTTGCAGGGTTTCCATGCCCAGCGACAGCAGGCACGCAGCCAGCGTGGCGGCCAGGATGGGTGCCCGGCCACGGCCTGTGCGCAGGGCGCTCAGGGCTAACAAAAAGCCCAGCGGCACATAGCCAGTGACGTTGATGGCCACATCGAACCAGGTCCAGTACTTGGGCAGCGGCGCAGTGACAAAAAACCAGGGCGCAATGCCCTGGTCGCGCCAGCCGTCAAACGGGTACAGGCTGGCGTACAGCACCAGCCCTACATACAGCAAAGAGAGCGGCCAGGCCGAGGTTTTGTGCATCCTGCACCGCGTGGTTAAAAGGGTTTGACGACCACCAGCACCACGATGGCCAGCAGCAGCAGCACCGGCACCTCGTTGAACCAGCGGTACCACTGGTGGCTGCGCATCGGTGCCCCGGCGCGCATCTTGCGCAGCAGCACAGCGCAACCGTGGTGGTAACCGATCACCAACAGCACCAGGGCCAGCTTGGCGTGCATCCAGGCATTGCCCGGGCCGCGCCCGATGCCGTAGCCCAGCCACAGCCAGGCCCCAAACACCAGCGCCGGCACGGCCAGAATGGTAGTGAAGCGCAACAGCTTGCCCGCCATCAACAGCAGCCGCTCCCGCTCGGCCAGGGAACCGAGCGGCACCATCGCCAGGTTCACAAAAATACGCGGCAGGTAAAACAAGCCGGCGAACCAGCTGGCGATGAAAACGATGTGGAGAGATTTGATCCAGAGCATGGTGAGAGTGTAGGCCGGGCATGTTGGCTTTAACGCCGAGAAGCTTTGTGCAGTTTGATGTTTGATGCAAAATGTTTGATGCATAGCCTTCCACGGAGTCCACCCCATGCGCACCACCCTATCGATTGACGACGATGTTTTTTTGCTGGCCAAAAGCCTGGCCGAGCGTCAGCACAGCACGATAGGTGCCGTACTTTCAGACCTGGTGCGCCAGGGGCTACAGCGTGCAGCGCCTACCGCGGCACTGCGCAACGGCATCCAACTGCTGCCCACCACGTCCCAGCCAGCGCCCGTCAGCCTGGATATCGTCAACCAGCTGCGGGACGAACTGGCATGAGCCGCTATCTTCTGGACGTCAACGTACTGATCGCACTGGCTGACCCAGCCCATGTGGCGCACGACACCGCGCACGGCTGGTTTGCCCAGCACGGGCATACGTCCTGGGCCAGTTGCCCCATGACCCAAAACGGGCTGCTGCGCATCGTCGGCCACCCCCGCTACCCCAACGCACCCGGTACACCGGCGGCAGTGGTGGCCACCCTCGCCAGTCTGTGCGCCTTGCCGGGACACTGCTTTTGGCCCGACGACATCAGCCTGATGGATGCAAAACGTGTAGACAGCAGCCGTTTGCTGAGCTCCGGCCAAATCACCGACAGCTACTTGCTGGCCTTGGCCTGCGCCCACGGCGGGCAACTTGCCACTTTGGACCGCAAGCTGGTGGTGGACGCGGTGAAAGGCGGGGCCAAGGCACTGTGTTTGATTTAGCCAGCATCTACGCAGCCCAAAATTTACGCAGCGCCCAAAAAAATGCCCCGACCATCCGGCCGGGGCGTTAAGCCTGCAGGTGTTGCCACCATTTGGCCCCGCTCAGGGAGGTAAAGCGGGAGGACGACCAGAGCCGCCCCACCAGCAATTTAGCAAAGGTAGGGAGGCGATTCAAGAGGGCTTACCGGGATAACCGGTGTTCTGAGGCACAATTTTCCCCATGACCACCTTTGCCCCCTACCCCGCTGGCCGTCCGCGCCGCCTGCGCCGCACCGCCTTCAGCCGCAACCTGGTGCGCGAAAACACGCTCACAGCCCACGACCTGATCTACCCGGTGTTTGTGCTGGACGGCGAGAACCGCCGCGAGGCCGTGGCCTCCATGCCCGGCGTGGAGCGGCTCAGCCTGGACCTGCTGCTGCCGATGGCAGCCGAGTGCGTGCGGCTGCAGATCCCGGTGATGGCGCTGTTCCCGGTGGTGGACCCGGCACTCAAAACCTATGGCGGCGAAGAAGCCTTCAACCCCGACGGGCTGATCCCCCGCGTAGTGCGCGCCCTGAAACAACACTACCCGGAACTGGGTGTGATGACCGACGTGGCGCTCGACCCCTACACCAGCCACGGCCAGGACGGCCTGCCCGATGAAAATGGCTACATCGTCAATGAAAAAACCATTGAAGCCCTGGTGCAGCAGGCGCTGGCCCAGGCCGCTGCGGGCGTGGACATCGTCGCGCCCAGCGACATGATGGACGGGCGCATCGGAGCCATCCGCGCCGCCCTGGAAGCGCATGGCTATATCCACACCCAGATCATGGCCTACAGCGCCAAGTACGCCAGCGCCTTCTACGGCCCGTTCCGCGACGCGGTGGGCTCGGCCGCCAACCTGGGCAAAAGCGACAAGAAAACCTACCAGATGGACCCCGCCAACAGCGACGAGGCCCTGCGCGAGGTGGCCATGGACATCGCCGAGGGGGCCGACATGGTGATGGTCAAGCCTGGTATGCCCTACCTGGACATCGTGCGCCGGGTGAAAGACGAATGTGCCGTGCCCACCTTTGCCTACCAGGTCAGCGGCGAATACGCCATGCTCAAAGCCGCGGCCTTGAACGGCTGGCTGGACCACGACCGCGTAGTGCTGGAGAGCCTGATGGCCTTCAAACGCGCCGGGGCCGATGGCGTGTTGACCTACTTTGCGCTGGACGCCGCCCGGCTGCTGCAGTCCTAAAACCATAGCCACTAGCGTAGGTTTTACCTGCGCTAGTGGCCTATTTCTTATAAATCAACACAAAGGTAAATCTCCAGGTTGCAGGCAGAACGCACGCCCACCAGAAACACTGCAGAACTGGCTCCGCCAGGCTGCTGGTGTTGCCCCCTGCAAGGGGGTTGGCGAAAGATGCGCAGCACTGCAGCCTGGGGGTGAGCTACAAGCAGCATGCGCATCTTTACTATTGTCGGCACCAGCGTGGTGGAAGCCAGCGCCCTGCCCACCACCCCCGTGCCCGGCGGCTTCGTCTGGATAGCCTGCGGGCGCACAGAGTTTGAAAACCAGTTGGAGCACATCCAGGCCACGCTGCAGCAGCTGTGCGGCCACACGCTGGTCGATTTGCACGTGTCCGACCTGCTGAACAAGCAGTTGCCGTCGCATTACGACTACACCTCGCAGTACGACCTGCTGGTGTTCCGGCGGCTGGCGGCGGGGCAAGCCGACGCGGCACAGGGTGCGGTGACCAAGCACAGCGGCCCGCCTATCCTGCGCCGCATCGACACCAGCCCGGTCGGTTTTGCGGTGTTCGACCAGGTGCTGCTGACGGTGCACCCCAGCGACTGCGCGGTGCGTGACAGCTACGCGCACAAGCTGCTCAGCGCCACCTCGGCCGAGTCCAAGGCGGCGGGTGCGCGCCTGCCTACCAGCCCGGCCGACCTGATGCTGCGCATCGTCAACCTGATGGTGGACGGCTACCTGGACCTGCGCCGCGAACTCACGCGCCAGCTGGACCACTGGCAGGCCGAGCTGCTCAAGCCGGGTGCCCGCTTCACCAACTGGAGCGCTCTGCTGGACGCACGGCAGACGCTGCACCGGCTGGACGATGTGTGCGAAGACCAGCGCGCGTCCATCCAAGACTGGATCGAGGCGGTAAAAACCTGGCCCGATGCCGCCAGCCCCGCCGCGGCGCGCGACCGCGAACTGCTGCAGGTGCGCAGCCGCGACGTGCTGGAACACATCGAACGGGTGGTCCACCACGTGCGCCGCCTGGAGCAGAGCGCCGAAACCGCGGTACAGCTGCACTTCAGCGCCCAGGGCAACCGTGCCAACGACATCATGCGCACGCTGACGGTGATGACCGCCATCTTCCTGCCGCTGAACCTGATTGCGGGCATCTTCGGCATGAACTTCGACGTGATTCCGCTGCTGCACCTGCAAAGCGGCTTCTGGTGGGCCATGGGCAGCATGGTGCTGATGGCGGCGCTGCTGGGCCTGGTGTTTTGGCGCAAGCGGTATCTGGAACGCACAGGCCGCTGATGGAAACCACAAGCCGCTAGGCCGCGCTCCCGGCCAGCAGACTGAGGTCCAGCGCCTCCTGGGGCACCGGCCTGGAGAAGTAGTAGCCCTGCGCCTGGCCCGCCCCCATGTCGCGCAACAAGGCCAGGGTTTCGGCATCTTCCACCCCTTCGGCCACCACGCTCAGGTCCAGCGACTCGGCCATGCGCACGATGGCCCGCACGATGGCGCGGCTGCGCGGGCTGGTGGTCAGCTCGAGGATGAAGGACTTGTCGATCTTCAGGCCGGTGAAGTGGTACTGGTGCACATAGCTCAGCGACGAAAACCCGGCACCGAAGTCGTCCAGCACCACCGACACACCGTTGGCGGCCAGGTGTTTCATGGCCTGGCGCGCCAGTTCGGGCTCGGCCACCAGGGCACCTTCGGTCAGCTCCAGGCAAATGCGCGAGGCTGCCACGCCATGCTCGGCCAACAGGCTCAGCACCTCACTGGAGAATTCGCTGCGGGTGATGCTGTAGCTGGAACAATTCACATGCACCGTGGGCCAGTGCGCATGTTCGGGCTGCGCCAGGATCGCCACCAAGCTGTGCAGCATGTACAGGTCCAGACGGCCGATCAACCGCAGGCCTTCCAGCGCCGGTAGAAACTGGCCGGGTGCGACGATGTTGCCGCCGGGCTGGTGCCAGCGGATCAAGGCCTCCAAGGCCCGAATGCTGCCGGTTTGCACATCCATGATGGGCTGGAAATACGGCAGCAGTTCGTCGCTACGCTTGAGCGCATTGCGCAGGGCGTTCTCTTGCTCCATCTGGTCGGACACCTCGCGGCGCAGTTCCTGGTTGAACAGCGCGTAGCTGTCGCGCCCGCCGTTTTTCACCCGGTACATGGCGGTATCGGCATAGCGCAGCAGGTCGGCGGGTTCCTGGTGGAACTGGCTGTCGGCACCGACCACGCCGACACTGCACGACGAAAACACGGCGTGCCCGTCGATGTGGAACGGCAGTTCGAAGGCCTGCAAAATCCGTTCGGCGATGGCCATGGTGACATCCGGCGGCGCGCCAAAGGCCAGCACCGCGAATTCATCCCCGCCCAGGCGGGCCAGCAAATCGCTGTCGCGCATGCATTTGCGCAGGCGATCGGCCACCTGGACCAGCAGCAGGTCGCCGGAGTGGTGGCCCAGGCTGTCGTTGACCATCTTGAAGCGGTCCAAGTCGATGAACATCACCACCAGTTCCTGGCCATGGTCGCAGAACGCCTGCCAGGCGCTGTGCAGGCGCTGCTGCAGATGCGCGCGGTTGGGCAGACCGGTCAGCGAGTCATGGCCGTTTTCGTGCTGCAGTTGGGCGTTGGCGTGGTCCAGCGCGCGGGTACGGTCTTGCACCCGCGCCTCCAGCCGGGTGTTGGCGGTGTGGATGGCTTCGGCGGCGCTGCGCCGGGACAAGGCGGTGTCGATGTGCCGCGAGACAAAGGTCAGCAACTCCTGGTCGCGCAAGGAATAGTGGATGTCGGGCGAATAACTTTGCACCGCCAGCACGCCGCGCACCACGTCGCCCTCAAACAGCGGGATACCGAGCCAAGAATACGACGGGTTGGCGGCCCGGTGAATGGCAATCTCCCCCAGCGCCTCCAGCCGCAGCGCCTCCTGTCGGCTGATCAGGCAAGGCCGCCGCTGGCGGATGACGTATTCGGTCACGCCACGCTCGCCGCGCCGAGACTTGGGCACATTGTCCAGAAATTCATCCACGTAATACGGAAAGGTCACCTCGGTGGTGGCATCGTCGAACAGCGCGATGTAAAAATTGCGGGCAAACAGCAGCTCGCCCACGATGACGTGCAAGCCGCGGAACAGCTCAGCCATGTCGCCGGGCTGGCTGGCCAATTCGGTGATCTGGAACAAGGCGCGCTGCAGGTGTTCTGCGCGTTCGCGCTCGGCCACCTCCTGTCGCAGTGCGTCGTTCAGGGTGGACAGCTCCAGCGTGCGCCGGGCCACGGTTTCTTCGAGGTGCACGCGGTGCAGAATCCGGTCCAGTGTCATTGCCACGTGGCGCGCCACCACCAAAAACAGCTCGCGGTCCTCGACACTGTAGATGCGCGAAACGTCGTACACCTGCATCGCCAGCATGCCGAACACTTCGTCGGAGGCATTTTTCAGCGGCACCCCCATCCAGAATTCCGGGCGGTGGCCCCTGCAATGGAACAGCCCTTGCTCTTCCGCCAAGGCGATGTCCATGGCGTAAACGAACAGCGGCTCCCCGGTGGTCAGGACATAACCGGTCATCGACAGACTCTGCCGGTCGATGTACTCATGGGTCTCGGCATGCATGACCTCTTCATCGGTGTAGTCCACGTAATACGGCCAGCTGAGCTTGTCGGTCTGGCTCTCGTACTGCGCCAGATAGAAGTTTTCGGCGTCGATCAGGGTCGATAGTTGGCGGTGTACACCTTGCAAAAACGCTCCACGGTCTTGGGTGGAACTGGCTAAATAGGTGATTTCGAAGAGCACCCGTTGGGTGGCCTGGGCCCGGGCCAGGGCATCGGTCTGCAGGCGCAGGCCCAGCTTGCGCGCCAGATCGGCCACACCTCCGTTACCGGCTTCGTTCTGCGGTGCCAGCACCCAGCCCAGCGCGCTTTCGCCCTGGCCGGTGGCCCAGCGGTGCAGGCCCTGGTCGCGGCAAAACGCCTGAAGGTCCCCTTGGGCAATCGCCACCGGCCAATCCCTGGCCGGGCCGCCCTGCCCGATCAAATGCAACTTGTCGCCCGCCCGGTAAGCCGCCCAGGGCAGGGCCGGCGCGCTGGCCACAAACGCCCCCAGCAAGGCCTGCAAACTGTCCTGCGCAAAGGCGGTTTCCGCTGCATCGGCATGCATGGACGCGCCCAGATCCACCACACGGCTGGCTTCGTGCGATGGTGGTGGGTCTTGGGTGAGAAAACGGGAAGTCATCGGCGCTCCATGCCAGCTAATCAGCTCGCTATCTTCGGCGCACAAATGTGCATTGCAAGCGCGATGGGTGATTTTTCGTACAGCGGGACTCGGAAATGCAGGATTTTCCAACTTTTTGCCGATCCAGCGACAAATCGAAAAACTTCGCCACTCCAGATTACTCCTTAATCTATAGCTATCAGCCCATACACCATATGGGCTAGAGACCTATTCTTCTTAAAAACTGCTGGTTCAGCCTAGATTGGGCACAGTGTCCTGGTAGCTCTTCAGCGCCTGCACCTGGGTCCACCACGCGGCAAATCCGGGGATGTCGAAGACCGTGGCCGCGTCAGGCGTCAGCGCTACGTAGAACACGATGGGGGCCAGGTACAGATCGGCCAGGCTCAACTCACCGGCGATGAAGGGCGCGCTGCCCTTGGTTTGCATGGCGAATTCGATCACCTTGCGGCCATTGTCGATACCGGCTTGCAGCGCCGCCGCGTTCTTGCCGCCCACAAAATCAGGAAACAGGTGGTAGGCCGCCACGCCGCCCAGCAGCGCGCCGTAGCCGTAGGAGTCGACCAGGCCGACCACCATGTCCATGCGGGCGCGGTCGGCGGATGTGGCGGGCACCAGCGACTTGCCGGGCAGCACGTCGTTCAGGTAGCGGGCAATGGCCGCGGTCTCCAGCAGGCGCAGGCCGTTGACATCGAGCACCGGCACCTTGCCAAACGGGTGGCGGGCCAGGTGCTCGGCCGATTTGGGTTCGCCCGCCAGCACGTTGAGCGGAACCTGTGTGTAGTCGGTAAAGCCCTTTTCGGCCAGTAGCATTTTGACGGTGCGCACATAGGTGGAGCCGTCAAAACCCCAGAGCGTCATGGTGGACATTGGATGATCCTTTGCGTGAAGTGGAGCAAGAATTTGCTAAGTGTCGCGTCGAGTGTGATGTGTCGAGTTTGCGCAAAGCTATCGGCGTGCAGTGCTAGGCGTGGGCCGCAGCCCAGGCTTTAGCCTGGGCAAGGACCGCAACGACGCAATGCGCGTTGAGGGCCAGTGCAAACCGACAGATCACGCTTGACGCGGCGCTATGCAGGATGCCACCGAAGCGAATCACCTGTGGGTTAGTGGGGCAAGCGGCCCCTCACGCCAGCAAAAACCGCCGCCCCACCGGCGCGCCTGCTTCCAGCACCTCTACCGTCTCGTCCTTCAAGTCCACCCCCGACAGCTGCCGTTTGCGGGATTCGCGCAGCAGCATGTGGAGTTTGTAGGCGGCATCGAAGTACGACAGGCCTTCGGGGCGCACGTTGGAGATGCAGTTGCGGGCAGCATCGGTCAGCCCCACGCGGGGGGCCCAAGTGAGGTACAGGCCCATGCTGTCGGGCGCGCTCAGGCCCGGGCGTTCGCCGACCAGCACCACCACGGCTTTGGCACCCAGCAGCTGGCCCACCTCGTCGCCCACCGCCACGCGGCCCTGGGTAACGATGGTGGTGGGGGCGATAGACCAGTCTTCGGTGCCCAGGCGCTGCACCAGGGCGTGGATGAAGGGGGCGGCATTCTGGGCGATGGCCAGGGCCGACAGGCCGTCCACCACCACCAGGGCCAGGTCGTACGGGCACACCGGCTGGTACAGCGCGGCCAGCGTGTCGTGCGAGGCGGTGTTCAGGCGGCGGCCCAGGTCAGGGCGCTGCAGGTAGGTGCTGCGGTCGGGCGCGGCGCTGGCCAGTGGCAGGGCATCGGGGTGGCCGGGCAGCACATCGCCCAGGGCCTGCACCAGGCTGGCGGTGTCCAGCGGCAGGTGCACGGCATCGCGGGCACGGGCGTGGTCGAGCTGGAAGTCGAGCTGCGGCGCGGTGGGCAGGCTGATACCGCTGCGGCCCAGCGCGATGCGGGCGGCGGTCAGGCTGCGCAGGGCCTGCCAGGGGTTGGAAATCACGTTCATAAAAAGCTCCTTAGCCCATCGCCAACAAGGCTTGGGCAAATGGTTCGGGCAGGGCCGCGCCGAGTTGGGCCACACCGTCCCCTTCAAAAATTTGCATGCGGTGCAGCCAGGCCTCGAACTCGGGCGCGGGGCGCAGGCCCAGCAGACGGCGCACGTACAGCGCGTCGTGGAACGAGGTGGTCTGGTAGTTCAGCATGATGTCGTCCGAGCCAGGAATGCCCATCACGAAGTTGCAGCCCGCCGCGCCCAGCAGGGTGAGCAGCACGTCCATGTCGTTCTGGTCGGCCTCGGCGTGGTTGGTGTAGCAAACGTCGCAGCCCATGGGCAGGCCCAGCAGCTTGGCGCAGAAGTGGTCTTCCAGCCCGGCGCGGATGATCTGCTTGCCGTCAAACAAATATTCCGGTCCGATGAAGCCGACCACGGTGTTCACCAGCAGCGGCTTGAATGCGCGGGCCACGGCATAGGCGCGGGCTTCGCAGGTCTGCTGGTCCATGCCATGGTGGGCGTTGGCCGACAGGGCGCTGCCCTGGCCGGTTTCAAAATACATCACGTTGTCGCCCACCGTGCCGCGGTTGAGCGACAGGGCGGCGCTGCGGGCCTCGGCCAGCAGGCCTAGGTGGATGCCAAAGCTGCGGTTCGCCGCCTCCGTGCCCGCGATGGACTGGAACACCAGGTCCACGGGCGCGCCGCGCTCAATGGCCTGCAGGGTGTTGGTCACGTGGGTCAGCACGCAGCTCTGGGTGGGAATCTCGTAGCGCTGGATGATGGCGTCCAGCATGGTGACGATCTTGATGACCTGGGGCACGTTGTCGGTGGCGGGGTTGATGCCGATCACCGCGTCGCCGCTGCCGTACAGCAGGCCATCGAGCACGCTGGCGGCGATGCCGCTGGTGTCGTCGGTGGGGTGGTTGGGTTGCAGGCGGGTGGACAGGCGCTGCTCCAGCCCGATGGTGTTGCGAAAGGCGGTGGTGACGCGGCACTTCTTGGCCACCAGAATCAAATCCTGGTTGCGCATGATCTTACTCACCGCCGCCGCCATTTCGGGCGTGATGCCGGGGGCCACCACGGCCAGCGTGGCGCTGTCCACCGCGTCGCCCAGCAGCCAGTTGCGGAAGTCGCCCACGGTCAGGTGGCGCAGGGGGGCGAAGGCGGCGGCGTCATGGCTGTCGATGATCAGGCGGGTGACTTCATCGCTCTCGTAGGGCACCACAGGCAGGTTCAAAAACGTGGCCAGTGGCAGATCGGCCAGGGCCATTTGCGCGGCTACCCGTTCTTGCGCGTTGCCTGCGGCCACGCCCGCCAGCACATCGCCCGAGCGCAGGGGCGTGGCTTTGGCGAGCAGGTCGCGGAGATCGCGGAAGCGGTAGGTGTGGGCACCGACCGTGTGGACAAACTGGGGCATGCGGACCTTGTGGGTTGGAACGGCTTTGGTGCACGCAAAGCGTGCACGGTGCAGGTTGTGCAACTTTGATGCCAAGCCGCATGCCGCCTAACGCTACAAAATATATAGCTGCATGCGTATATAAAACATACGCCAGAGGTCTTTTTTGCTTAAATTTTCACTTCAAGAGGGCTGGCCATACCCCGCCGCTTGGCCACCGCAATCGGCGGCGCCCAGCGGGCGTTCTTGGGTTTTTTGCTGGTGATCAGGGTGATCTCGGCGGGCTCGAAGACTTCCAGGTTGTGGGTGATAGGCGTGGTCAGCACGTACTGGGCCTGGGTGGAGCGCAGGAAGTGGCCGACCAGCTGGATGTTGCGCACGTCCAGGTGGGCGAAGGGCTCGTCGATGAAGACAAAGCCCCCCGAGGCGGTTTCGTCGTCTTTGAGCAGCGCCACCAGCAGGATCAGCGACTTGATGACCTGCTGGCCGCCGGATGCCTCGCCGTCGTTCAGGCCGATGCTGCCCTTGCCGTCGAAGTTGAAATGCACCTTCAGCCCGGCCTGGGCCAGCACAGTGTCGTCGTTTTCCAGCACCGGCAGGTCGGCGTTTACCGCCACCCCGGCCAGCTCGCCCAGCTCCTGGATGTTCTTGCGGTAGCGACGCACGGTGCTGCGCAGCACCTCGATGTAGCTTTCGCGGGCGTTGTGCACGGCGATACCGGCCTGGGCATTCTTGGCCTGGTGGTCGCCCAGGCTGTAGCCCTGCTCGCGCACCAGCACTTCCATGCGGCGAAAACGCTCTTCCACCGTGGCATCTTTTTCCCAGGTGTCGAGGTCTAGTTCTTCATGCACCGACTGCAGGCGGAGCCGGGCCTGGGTGTCGTTTTGGTAGGTGCGCACCAGGGCCTGCACCACGTGCGGCGCGCGCCAGGCAGCGGGGATCTGGCGGCGGCGGTGGTTGGAGCTGTCGATGTGGGCCGTGTGCTGTTTGCGGGTGGCCAGCAGCTCGGCGGCCTGGCGGTCGGCTTCCTGGTTCTTTTGGCGCAGGCTGTGTTCGAGCTGGCGGTACTGGGTGTCGGTCTGCTGGTGCCGGGTTTTGGCCTCGGCGGTGGCGGTGTCCAGGCTTTGCCAGTGCAGGCTGGCGGCAATGCGGGCCTGTTTGGCGGCGGGCAGAGCCTGCTTGGCGGCGGAGAACTCGTCGTTGCGCTCGGCCAGCTCCTGGGCGGCGCTGTGGCCCGCCAGGGATTTTTGGCAGTCCTTGATCTGCAGGCGGATGTCGCGCAGCTCTTGCCCCAGCGGGCCCAGCGCCGCATCCAGGCTGCGCAGGTCGCGCTCCACCGCGTCGCGGCGGGCTATGAGGGCCGCCGCGCCAAACTGGTGGTCGCGCGGCTCGACCCACAGGGAGCGGGCTCCGCGCCCGTCGAAGCTGTAGGCCTGGGGGGTTATCCAGCTACCCGCCGTTTTGCGGCCCGCCGCCGGGCTGTCCACGCAGCGCAGGTGCTGCAACTGTTGGACCAGCCAGCGCGGCACCTTGGCATCGAAGCGGATGTGGGCCAGCAGGGTGTCAGCTTCCGCCGTGGGAGCCGTGTCGCCGGGCGCGGTGATGTAGTGGCGGTAGCGGTCGGCACTGGCGATGGTGTCGGCTGCGTCCACGTCGTGGGCATCGTCCAGCAGCACTACCCAGCGGGATGCGCGCAGCACGCCTTCCACGGCGGCGCGCCAGTGTTCGTCGCGCACTTCCACCACCTCGGCCAGGAAACGGTGGCCGATTTTTTGCGCTTGCAGGCGCTGGCGCAGGCGGCGGGCATCGTCGGGAAAAGGCGGAGTGTTTTGACCCTCTAGCGCAGATTGCGCCTGCGCTGCAAGCTCTCTTTTTTGTAGTAAGGCGCTGTGTTTGCTTTGCAGGGTGGATTCGGTGCTGCGCAGCGCGTCCAGGTGGGCGGTCAGGGCCTCGGCATCGCTTTCCTTGTCCACCAGGGCCAGCAGCTCGGCTGCGCGTTGGGCCAGGGCTTCCAGCGGGCGTTCCAGGTCGCGGGTGCTGTCGCGCTGGACGGCGGCGGCATCGCGCTCTTGCAGCAGGCGGGTGGCGGCGGCATCGGTGGCGCTGCGGGCTTCCAGCAGCTCCAGCAGCTGGGCGTTTTGCCGGGCGCGCTCGGCCACGGCCTGGCGGCTGTGCTGGCGCTGGCGGCGCTGGTCGCGGCTGCGCTCGGTGAGCTTTTGGCGCTGGCCGTGCCATTCCAGCACCGGCACCACCTCGGTGGCCAGGCGCTCGTGCTCCTGCACCTTGTGCTGCCAGGTCTGGTAGTTGCTGACGCGGTTTTGCAGCTCGGCGAGCTGGGCCTTGCTGTGGTCCAACTCGTGGCTGGCCTGCGCCATTTCGCGGGCCAGTTGCTGCTGGTGCTCGCGGGCGGTGTCGTAGTGGCCCAGCACTTCCTGGTCGCCAAACACGTCGAACACCAGGCGCAGCAGCTCGCGCGGGCTAAATTCACACAGGCGGTCGGTCTGGCCCTGCTCCAGCGACAGCACCTTGGCTATTGCCGGAGACAAACCGGCGGCCGACAGCACCCGGCCCCAGGCCTCGATGCCCATCAGGCCCAGGTCTTTGTCGGGCATGGCGGTGAGCTGCTCGATGCTGACATCGCCCTCCAGCACCAGGTAGCGGCGCTGCCAGTCGCCGCCATTGCGCTCGATGCGGCAGGCCAGCGTGACCTGGTCGCTGTAGAGCAGGCGCTTGGCGAAGGGGCGGCTGCTGGTCTGGCGGGTTTGGGCCTTGTTGTCGACCACGGCACGCAGCCAGGCGATGTTGGCCCCGGCGTGGCGGGCATAGGTTTTGAAGTCGCGCGGCTGCGAGCACTTCAGGCCCAGCAGGGTGCGCAGCGCGTCCAGCAGCGTGGTTTTGCCCGAGCCGTTGGGCCCGGCAATGGTGATGATGGACGCGTCCAGCGGCAGGCTGACGCGTTGGCAGTAGTCCCAGTGGACCAGCTCTAGGCTTTGCAGATGGAACATGGGGTTACTTCAAAAATAATAGCTGCTTGCACAGACGGAATATGCGCTAGAGGCCTATTTCTTATAAATTTACGCGGCATTTGCGGCCTCGACCAATGCTGCGGCTTGTTCGCGGGCCAGCACCTCGGCTAATGCGCCGTTGAGGATGCGCGGGGCCAGGATGTCGTAGTCCAGCAGTACGTCGAGCAGCGGGCCCTCGGCGATATCGTCCTGGCGGCGCAAGATGAAGCCGTGGCGCTCCAGCAGCTTGAGGTTGCCGTCGAGACGGGTTTTTTTGCCGAGCTGCGGGCCGTAGTCCTCCAGCAGGGCCTTGTACGACAGCACCGGGCTCACGTCGCGCACGGCGGGCAGGGGTTTGCTGCTGGCGAACATTTCGTTTTGCGGCTCGGCCACCGGGGCGCGGCTGGTCTGACGCTCGCGCTTGGGCAGGATGATCAGCGCCCACAGCACCACCAGCAGAGCCACACCGTCGCGCGGCAGCTCCAGGTTGTTGTTGGCGTTGACCCCGGCCTCGCCCATCACCTGGGTCTGGGCGGCGGGCAGCAGGGCCAAGCTGACGTGGTCGGCGTAGATGTTGTCCATCCAGCGCAGGCCAATGTCGGCCAGGCGCTGTTCGACCTGGGCGAACAATTCGGCGTTGACCAGGGCGCGGCGCACCCGGGCGTGGGTGCGTGGCAGGCTGCGGCGGGCCAGCAGTTCGGCGACTAACAGGGCGGCTTCGTCCATGGCTTACTCGCTTTTTTCGGTGGATTCAACAGGGTGTAGTTGCCCGGCGCTGACACCGGCCAGCGTAGGGTGGTCCAGCGTCAGGAAGTCGGTACTCCATTCGACGCGCCAGGGCTGGCGGGCCAGGTCGCCAGTGGCACCCGGCAGTTGGCAGGCCTGGGCATCGCCCAGCAGCGGCAGGAGCTGGGCTTTGTAGGCCACGTGGGCGTATTCGGCATCGACAGGTATGTCGCCCAGCAGCGCATCGACGGCGCGGCGGGGCACGGGTTCGCTGACGTGCCAGGCCGCCAGCAGATCCGACAGATCGGCCAGCGCCTGCGGCAGGGCCACGGCGCTGAGTTCGCCCAGCGGCGCGGCTTGCGACAGCGGCAGGGCATCGGGCAGGCCCAGCGTGGGGCGGCCGCGTTCAAATTCGGCTTCGGTCACATCGAGCAATTCATGGGGGGACAGCGCCACCAGTCCCACCGGGTGGGACAGCGCGTCTTGTAAAAGGTGTTCTGGCGCGGCCAGGGTTTGCAGCCAGCGTTTCACGTCGGTGCTGGTGATGCCGGTGGTACCCAGCGTCACGCGCTGGCGGTCTACCTGCTGCAGCGCGCGGTTGAACTGGCTGGCCATGGCCAAGAGGCGGCTTTGGGCCTGGCCCAGGGCGCGGGCGGCGCGCTCCATGGCCACGTGGCCGTGGGCGTTGCCGATGATGGTGGCAATGGCGGTGCTGGCCTTGTCGATCAGGCGGGCCGCCCGGTCGTAGCGGGTGCGGGCTTCGCGCAGGCGGAATTCGGAGCCGCTGGCGATGGCATCTTCAAATTCGGCGTGCAGGCGGCCCAGCTGGGCTTGCAGCATCTGCACCTGGGCGGCATCCAGGGTGCCGAGCTGGTCGGCACCCACCACCTGGCTGAGCAGGCTGGCCAGGTCACCATCGCCATCGGCCCCCAGCGGCGCGGTGTGGAAGATGCCCAGCACGCCGGATAGCTGCTGCGCCAGCGGCGTGAGGCTGGTGCGGCGCTGGGTTTCGTCCCACAGCAGCAGGCCGGTGTCGCGAAAGCGCTTGAACACCGTGTCCAGGGCTTCGGGGCGCACGGCGTGGAACAGTTCGTTGATCTGGTCGCGGTTCAGATTGGCTTCGCTCTGACCCAGCAGGCCCATGAAGACGAACAGCCGCAGCCGAACCAGCCCGGCCGGGCCGTGGAACAGGCCACGCAGCGCGTCCACCAGGCCGCCATGCTGGTCGATGCGCCAGGCCAACACCGATTCACTGGAAAAGTCAGCGTCGCGAAAGTAATCCGACAGCGTGGTGTCGCTGTCGGAGGGAGTTAATTCATCCATGGTTGCTATGCAGCCTCAGTTGCAGGCAGAACGTGCATTTCCAGAGATACCGTGGAACCGGCTTTGCCGGGCCACTGGTATCGCCCCCTGCAAGGGAGTTGGCGAAGCGCAGCGCAGCCTGGGGGTGAGTGTTCCATTTTCAGAACTGGAGTTGGGCGAGTGCGGCCAGCGGGGCGGTTTCGGACCGCAGCACGCGGTTGGCCAGGGTGACCGGGCGGTAGCCGCGGGCGATGGCCGCATCTTCTTCCGAGGGGCTGAGGCCGCCCTCGGGGCCGCTTAAAAAGTGGATAGCGCCGCTGGCAGAAATGGCGTTCAGCATCGGCTGGCTACCGGCTCTGAGCGACAGCAAAAACCCCGCTTCGGCGCTGACGACCCAGTCCGCAAAGCTGCGCACCGCATGCACCTCGGGCACACGGTTGCGGCCCGATTGCTCGCAGGCGGCCACGCCTACCGCATGCCAGTGGGCGCGTTTTTTGTCAGCCCGTTCGCCATTCAGGCGCAGCACGCTGCGCTCGCAGACCAGGGGCTGGATGCTGGCCACGCCCAGCTCGGCGGCTTTTTCCACCAGCCAGTCCATGCGGTCATTGGCGGGCATGCCCAGCACCAGGTGCACGGTGCGGGCGGCTTCGCGTTCGACAGGGTCGTGCGCACCCACTGCCACAGCCACATCGCTGCGGCCCATGCGGGCTATGGTGGCCTCAAACTCGCCGCCCTGGCCGTTGAACAGGGTGATCGTCTGGCCGGGCTGCATGCGCAGCACCTGTACGTGGCGGGCAGGCCCGGCGGGCAGGTCCAGCGTGGCCCCAATGGCCAAAGGGGCAGGACAGTAAAAACGGGGCATATCAGTGGGTTGCTATTACTTGTATAGCTGCTAGCGCAGGCGTTATCTGCGCTAGAGGCCAATTTTTCTTGAAAATTACATCCTACCGTAGGCGAATCCCGTGGCGGCCTGGGTGCCTTCGATCTTGTCGATCAGGCGCAGCAGCGGGGTCAGCTCGCGGTAGCGACCGGCGGTGGCGCGGATGTAAGTGATGAAACGGGGTGTGTCGGCCAGGTACTTGGGTTTGCCGTCGCGCAGGCTCAGGCGGGTGAACAGACCTGCCACTTTCAGGTGGCGCTGCAGGCCCATCCATTCCACGCTGCGGTAGAACGCGCCAAAGTCCTCGCCCACCGGCAGCCCGGCCTTGCGGGCGCGCTCCCAGTAGCGGATGGTGATGTCCAACACGAAGTCTTCTTCCCAACTAACGAACGCGTCGCGCAGCAGGCAGGCGATGTCGTAGGTGATGGGGCCGTACAGGGCATCCTGGAAGTCGAGTACGCCCAATGTTTCGCTGCCCACCATCAGGTTGCGCGGCATGAAATCGCGGTGCACGTAAACGCAGGGGGCTTCTAAATTGTTGGCCACGATTTGGGCAAACACGCTGTCCAGCGTGGCGCGCTGGGTGGCATCCAGGGCGATGCCGCGGTGCTGGGCGATGTACCAGTCGGGGAACAGGGCCAGCTCGCGCTGCAGTGTGGCTGCGTCATACGCAGGCAGCACGCCGGGCTGGGAGGCGAGCTGCAGGGTGATCAGCGTGTCTACCGCCTGGTGGAACAAGGGTGTGGGGGCTGGTGGAGGCGCATCACCTTGCAGCAGCTCCAGCAGGGTCTGCGTGCCCAGATCGGTGAGCAGCATGAAGCCTTGGGCCTGGTCCCAGGCCAGCACTTCGGGCACGCGCAGCCCGGCCTGGGCCATCAGAGCAGAGATGCGGGCGAAGGCTGCGCAGTTTTCTTTGTCGGGCGGGGCATCCATCACGATGCAGCTGCCGGTGTCGGATGCCAGGCGGAAATAGCGGCGAAAACCGGCATCGGCTGCGGCTAATTGCAGGCTGTCCACCTGCAGATGGTGGGGCGCGGCGACCGCGTTGAGCCAGGTGTGGAAGGCCGCCGCACGCGGGGCATCGGCCCAGACGATAGGGGCGGAGGAGGGAGAAGTTGCCGTCAATGGCGGGGGGGAGGTAGGGCTCATGGATAATCCATTCTACAAATCCGGCTTATTCGAATAAGCCCCCCGCCCGACCCTGCTCCCCTTTGGTGCCCCCATTAATGCCTGAATCCCAGCGCAGTACCCGTCGCCGCCGCTTCACTCTCACGCCCGTAGCCTTTGTGGCCATGGCGTTGCTGCCGCTGGCTTTGCACGCCGAAGAAGCCGATACACCGCTGGTGCTCAAGCCAAGCGCCCTGCTGCAAGAGCAAATTCCGCCGGCCATGCGTGAGCAGATGCCGACCTTCTTCTCCGGCGACCACACCCTAGGCCGCCCGGACCTGGACACCGTGATGGACGGCAACGCCATGATGCGCAAGGGCGATATGGTGCTGCAGGCCGACCGGGTCGAGTACTACCAGCCGGACGATTTGGTCAAGGCGCGCGGCAATGTGCACATCAACCGCGCGGGCAATATTTACGACGGCCCGGCGCTGGAGCTCAAGGTCGATGCCTTTGAGGGCTTCTTCAACGAGCCGCGCTACCAGTTTCTGAAAAACGGCGCTTTTGGCCAGGCCGACCGGGCCGACTTTGTGGACGACAGCCGCGTGGTGCTGCACAACGCCACCTACAGCACCTGCCGCCGCGAACCGGGCCCGAGCTGGCTGCCCGCATGGATGCTGCGCGCCACCACCATCAGTATCGACACCGAAGAAGAAATCGGCACGGCCGAGGGCGCGGTGCTGCGCTTCCAGGATGTGCCGATTCTGGCCTTCCCCACCATGGATTTCCCGCTCTCCGACAAGCGCAAATCCGGCTATTTGCCACCCACTATCGGGCTGGACAACATCAACGGTGTGGAGCTGACGGTTCCCTACTACTGGAACATTGCACCCAACCGGGATGCCACCTTCTTCCCCACCGTGATGAGCAAGCGCGGCGTGGACCTGGGCGGCGAGTTCCGCTACCTGGAGCCCGACTACAAGGGCACGCTGCGCACCAACTACATGCCCAGCGACTCGCTGCGCGAGCGCGACCGCTGGAGCTATGCGCTACTGCATTCCGGTACGGTCCAGACAGGGTTGTCGGGCGTTGGCGGGGTGGGCCTGAATCTGAATCTGAACCGGGTCAGTGACGACAACTACTGGAGCGATTTTGGCCGGGCCACCACCTCGCTGACCCAGCGCCTGCTGGCCAACGATGCCACCTTGTCCTGGGCCCAGGGCAACTTCTCCACCAGCGTGCGCACGCTGAAATGGCAAACGTTGCAAAGCCTGACCGCGCCCATCGTGCCGCCGTATGACCGCCTGCCCCAGCTCACTGCGCGCTATGCCCGCTACGACCTGGCCGGTGGTTTTGATGCGTCGCTGGATGGCGATTACACCCAGTTTTCGGCCGACCGCAACCTGACCAGGCAGCCCAACGCCAAGCGCAGCTTTGCCCTGGGCCAGATAAGCCGCCCGTGGGTGGCCCCCGGCTGGTTCATCACGCCCAAGATGCAACTGCACGCCACCCGCTATGAATTGGACGAGCCCCTGGCCAACGGTGCTACCACGGCCGACCGCACCGTGCCCACCTTCAGCCTAGACAGCGGGCTGGTTTTTGAACGCGATGCCAACTTCTGGGGCAAGGCACTGCGGCAAACTCTGGAGCCGCGCGCGTTCTACGTGAACACGCCGTACCGCGACCAGAGCCTGCTGCCCAATTACGACTCGGCACTGAACGACTTCAACTTTGCCACGGTCTTCACCGAAAACGCCTTCGGCGGCAACGACCGTATTGCCGACAACAACCTGCTGACGCTGGGGGTCACCACCCGCTTCCTGGAACCCGCCACCGGTGCCCAACTGGCCCAGTTTGGCGTGGCCCAGCGCCTGCGCTTCAAGGACCAACGGGTCACCCTGCCCGGCGGCACGCCCGCCACCGACCGCCTGAGCGACTTCTTGGTGGGCGCGCAACTCAACTGGGACCCGCGCTGGACGTTTGACACCACGGTGCAGTACAACCCCGATACTGGCCGCTCTGAGCGCGCCAGCGTCGGCGGGCGCTGGAACCCTGGCAACTACCGTGTCATCAGTGCCGCCTACCGCTACCAGCGCAACTCCAGCGCCACCGCAACCGACGGCAGTGAGCAAATCGACATCGGCTGGCAATGGCCTCTGAGCGCTCTGTGGGGCGACAAAGGCCAGGATCTGGGGGCAGGACAAGGCCAGGGCGCAGGCCGCTGGTACAGCGTAGGTCGGCTGAACTACAGCATGCACGACCGCAAGCTGGTCGATGGCGTGGTGGGCTTTGAATATGATGCGGGCTGCTGGCTGGGCCGCATCGTGCTGGACCGCACGCAAACCGGCACCACCACCACCGCCAACCAAAAGATCTCGTTCCAATTGGAGTTTGTCGGCTTCACCCGTCTGGGTGTGGGCACCAACCCCTTGTCGGTCCTGAAAGAAAACATCCCCCGCTACCAGTACCTGCGCGAGCAGACCACCACCCCTAGCCGTTTCAGCCAGTACGACTAGCCCATTCGATCCCCTCTTTTCCCTCTATCTGTACCATGAGCAATCGCATTTTTCGCATGACGCTGCTGGGCTTGGCGGCATTGGCGGCCTTGACCACCTTCTCCGCATCCGCCCAGGGCTTGCGCCCATCCCTCGGCGCGGGCTCCGGCTTGGCGGGCAACGTCCCCGCCCGTACTTCCGATACGCAGCGCCAGGCGGACTACATCGTTGCCGTGGTCAACTCCGAGCCGATCACCAACAACGAAGTGCGCGCCCGCGTCATCCGGACCCTGCAGCAAATGGCCCAGCAGGGCACACCGGCAGTTGAAGCCGACCAGGCCCTGGTGGTCCGCCAGGTGCTCGAGCGTCTGATCCTGGAAAAAGCCCAGTTGCAGCTGGCGGTAGAGACCGGTTTGAAGATAGACGACTCCGCCGTGGATGCAGCCGAATTGAATGTGGCCCGGCAAAACCAGCTGGATGTGCCTGAGCTGCGCCGCCGGATGGTGCAAGACGGCATTGTGCCCTCGCAGTTCCGCGAAGAGCTGCGCAACCAGCTCATCCTGACCCGCCTGCGCGACCGCGAAATCGATGCCCGCCAGCGCATCAGCGACGCGGATGTAGACCAGTATCTGCGCGACCAGCGCGCCAGCACCGACCCCAGCGCCTTGGAGCTGAATCTGGCCATGGTGCTGGTTGCCGTACCGGAAAATGCCACGCCCGAACAGGTTGCCACCTTGCAAGCCAAGGCCGATGGTCTGCGCGCCCAGGCCGTCGCGGGAGCGGATTTCGCCACCCTGGCCCGCACCTCTTCGGATGCTCCTGACCACGCCCGGGGCGGCGCGATGGGCATGCGCCCGGCCGACCGTTACCCCGATATCTTTGTGGAGGCCACAGGCAACCTGGACACCGGCGGCATCAGCACCGTAGTGCGTTCCGGTGCCGGTTTCCATATTTTGAAAGTGTCGGACAAGCGCCAAGGCGGCGTGGCCACCACCGTCACCCAGCAGCACGCCCGCCACATCCTGCTGCGCACTGGCCCCCGCTTGAGCGAAGCCGCCGCAGTCGAGCGCTTGAACGACTTCAAGCGCCGCATCCAGAGCGGCCAGGCCGACTTTGCGCAGTTGGCCAAGGAAAGCTCGGTCGACAGCAGCGCGGCCCAGGGCGGCGACCTGGGCTGGTCCAGCCCCGGCCAGTTTGTGCCCGAATTTGAAGAAACCCTGGACAAGCTGGCACCTGGCCAGATTGCCGACCCGCTGGTGTCGCGCTTTGGTGTGCACCTGGTGCAGTTGCTGGAGCGCCGCGAGGCCGCCGTGACACCGAAAGAACAGCGCGAAATCGCCCGTGGCATCGTGCGCGAGAAAAAGCTGGACGAAGCCTATGGCCGCTGGCTGGAGCAGGTGCGTTCGCGGGCCTACGTCGAATTCCGCGAACCACCGCAGTGAAGCCCCAGTGAAGCACATTCCGCGCAAACGCTTTGGCCAGCACTTTCTGGCCGACCGCAGCATCATCGACAGCATCGTCGATGCCATCAACCCCCAGCCTGGCGACCATATGGTCGAAATCGGTCCGGGCTTGGCCGCCCTGACGCAGCCCCTGGTCGAACGCCTGGGCCACCTCACCGTGGTCGAGTTGGACCGCGATCTGGCTGTGCGCCTGCGCCAACACCCACAACTCACGGTGGTGGAATCTGATGTACTAAAAGTGGACTTCATGCAGTTTCCACTTGCACAAGCAGCTACTGATTCAGGAGCAACTGCTCCGAAGAAGCTGCGGGTGGTGGGCAACCTGCCCTACAACATCTCCACGCCCATCCTGTTCCATTTGCTGGACGCGGTGGCGGTAGTGCAAGACCAGCATTTCATGCTGCAAAAAGAAGTCATCGACCGTATGGTGGCCCGCCCTTCCACCGCCGCCTATGGCCGCCTCAGCGTCATGCTGCAGTGGCGCTACGCGATGGAAAACGTGCTGTTTGTGCCGCCCGAGTCGTTTGACCCGCCCCCGCGCGTGGACAGCGCCGTGGTGCGCATGGTGCCCCACGCCGAGCCCGCGGTCGTACCGGTGCTGCTGCTGAGTGAAATCGTCCAGGTGGCCTTCAGCCAGCGCCGCAAGATCATGCGCCACACGCTAGGAAAATGGCTGACCGAGAAAGCCTACGCGGGCAGTTTCGACACCCAGCGCCGCGCCGAGGAAGTGCCAGTGGCCGAGTACGTGGCCTTGGCCCTGGCGGTAGCCGCCCAGACGTAAAAAAGCCCGCCAAGAGACGGGCTTTTGGATGGCGCGGATCGTGGCTAGGCTGCTGCCAACCAATACCCTGCGTTGAAAGGGCTGCTCATGCGCAGCGCGAACGCAGACACGTCCACCAATTTGTCGGTGGGCATTTTCTCGCCGGATTCGGTCAACTCTATGCCTGAGACGGCATCGCTGCCTGCCTCATTCGCCCGTTCTGCTTGGCTGGTGTGTGCAGAACGGGCTACAGAAAAGAATAGAAGCATCGGAACGGTATCTTCCGGTCTCCCCAATAGTCGGCGGCTTCGCGGAAGATGTCCAGCAACTGCTCGCGGGCCTCTTTGTCAAACTTGGCATGCGCCGGGATTTGCTCCAGCACCACCACGAAACCAGGCTGTGGGCCTGATTTATGCAATGGGTCTGTCATGCAGTCGTACAGCGCGTCAAAGTTCTTGCCGAAATGGGTCGGAAAGGTGAACTGCTGCGCAATCATGTCCAGCACGTCCTGTTTGCTCTGGGCATTTGCCAGATTGGCATACAGAAAGTGCTGGCCCAGGCCTACAGCCGCGTCTTGCAGGTCTTGCACGCGGAAGGCACGTATGGACTGCACGATATTGGTTCTAACGTTGCGAAGAGGCATATCCATCTCCGCTTTTTTTTCATTCATCTCATGTACCCCGACTTCAAAAATTCTGTGGAACCAGCATTAGCAACGCTATTCACGGCTATTCGACGATATGGCGAAAACTCGCGTAATGGTCACTGGTATAAAAACAAGCATCTGGTGCTCTAGGCGGACCACCGCACACAATACGTTTGGCCCCTCGGTTGCCAGCACCCGCCGTTTTCACGGTGTATTCGCGGTAATACCCGCGTTGTTGTGATGGCAAAATTCGTTCACGGTTCCCAAACACCACGCCGTCCTTGTCAAAAGGAAATGGCCCACCTTGCAGTATGAGCTGGTAGGTGGCACGGCCTTGAGGGGGAAGCTGGGCGAGCTGGATAGTTTCCAGACCACCGACGGGATTGGATGCCTTGGCAAACCCCAATGTGGTGCATAGAACCGATCCAACCAAAATCGCCACAGTGCAAACATGCTTGCAGGCTGTGTTTTTTATCGCTTGAACCATAGGGAAATGCACCTTTGGTGAACCTCGGGTTAACCCGGTAATTTCAAGGCGCTAGTGTGCCGTATATGCCCCAAAAAAGCAAGGGGCTGCCCAAAATTTGGGCAGCCCCTTGGGCATTCATGCCCACTAAGTGAGCACTTGCTGGCGAATCTGGTGTTATCGCACCACGTTGGCATCGGCAACCGTCAAGGCGGTCATGTTTACAATTCTTCGTACTGTAGTGCTAGCAGTCAGAATGTGTACAGGTTTTGCGGCGCCCAGCAGCACCGGGCCAATTGCAATATTGCCGCCCGCAGCCATTTTCAGCAGGTTGTAGGCGATATTGGCGGCATCGATATTGGGGAACACCAGCAAATTCGCATCGCCAACCAAGGGGCTGTTGGGCATGCTGGCAGCGCGTGCAGCACCGTCGAGCGCGATGTCGCCATGCATTTCACCATCCACCTCCAACCAGGGCGCTTCGGTTTGCAGCAACTCCAGTACGCGGCGCATTTTGACGGCGCTGGGCTGGTTGCTTTGGCCGTAGTTGCTGTGCGAAAGCAGCGCCGCCTTGGGTTTGATACCAAAGCGCATCATTTCTTCGGCAGCCATGACGGTGATTTCGGTCAGTTCTTCGGCCGTAGGGTCGTAGTTGACATGGGTGTCAACCAGGAACACCTGGCGACCCGGCAACATCAGGCCGTTCATGCAGGCATAGATGGGTACGTCTTGCGGGGTGCTGGAGCAGCCACCCGCGCGCTTGCCAATCACCTGGTCAATGTAGTGCAGGTGGATGGCGGTATGGCCCCAGGTGCCGCAGATCATGCCGTCTACTTCGCCTTTGTGCAGCAACATGCCGCCAATCAGCGTCAAACGGCGGCGCATTTCGATCTTGGCCATCTGCGCCGTGACCCCTTTGCGCTCGGTCATGCGGTGGTAGGTTTGCCAAAAATCGCGGTAGCGGTGGTCTTGCTCGACGTTGACCACGTCGTAGTCCAGCTCCTCACGCAGGCGCAAGCCAAACTTCTTGATGCGCTCGGCGATTACCTTCGGGCGACCGATCAGCGTAGGCCGGGCCAAGCCTTCATCGACCACGATCTGGATAGCGCGCAGCACGCGCTCTTCTTCGCCTTCGGCGTAGCAGACGCGTTTCTTCACCGCGTTTTTGGCCGCATCGTAGATGGGCTTCATCGTCGTGCCCGAGGCATAAACGAAGTTTTGCAGGCGGGTGCGGTAGGCATCCATATCAGTGATGGGGCGCAAGGCCACACCGCTGTCCGCGGCAGCCTGGGCTACGGCCGGAGCGATCTTCATCATCAAACGCGGATCAAACGGCTTGGGGATGATGTACTCAGGGCCAAACGCCAGTTGCTCGCCCGCATAGGCGGCCGCTACCACCTCGCTTTGCTCGGCCTGGGCCAGCTCGGCAATCGCGTGCACAGCGGCAATTTCCATCTCCAGCGTGATGGTGGAGGCACCTGCATCCAATGCACCGCGAAAAATGTAGGGGAAGCACAGGACGTTGTTGACCTGGTTCGGGTAGTCGGTACGCCCGGTAGCGATGATGGCATCGCCGCGCACAGACTTCACGTCTTCGGGCGAAATTTCGGGGTTCGGGTTGGCCAGCGCCATGATCAGCGGGTTGGCAGCCATTTTGGACACCATGTCTTTTTTCAGCACGCCGCCAGCTGACAAGCCCAGGAACACGTCTGCGCCCTCGATGATTTCGCCCAGGGTGCGGGCGCTGGTGTTCTGGGCGTAGACGATCTTATCTTCGTCCATCAGTTCGGTGCGGCCTTCATAGACCACGCCGGCCAGGTCAGTGACATAAATGTTTTCGCGCGGAATGCCCAGCTTGACCAGCAGACCCAGACAAGCCAGCGCCGCTGCGCCCGCGCCGGAGGTGACGAGCTTGACGCTCTTGGGGTCTTTGCCAACGACTTTCAGACCGTTCAGGATCGCCGCGCCGACGCAGATGGCCGTGCCGTGCTGGTCGTCGTGGAAGACCGGGATCTTCATGCGTTCGCGCAGCTTACGCTCGACATAAAAACAGTCGGGTGCCTTGATGTCTTCCAGGTTGATGCCGCCGAAGGTGGGCTCCAGCGAGGCGATGATGTCCACCAGCTTGTCGAGGTCGTGCTTTTCGTCAATTTCCAGGTCGAACACGTCGATGCCTGCAAACTTCTTGAACAGCACGCCCTTGCCCTCCATCACCGGCTTGGAGGCCAGCGGGCCGATGTCGCCCAGGCCCAATACGGCGGTACCGTTGGTGATCACCGCGACCAGATTGCCCCGGCTGGTGTATTTGAAGGCGTTGTTGGGGTCTTTGACGATTTCCTCGCACGGCGCGGCCACACCAGGCGAGTACGCCAAGGCCAGATCGTGCTGGTTGACCAACTGCTTGGTCGCCGCGATGGCGATCTTGCCGGGCGTGGGAAACTCGTGGTATTCGAGGGCAGCGCGGCGGAGTTCGGCGCGTTTTTCTTCGGCGTTAGCCGTGGGGTTGCTCATCTGGCGTCTCCTGCCATGGCCGCCGACCGAAATGCGCCGGGCAGTCACTGTGTCAAAGGGACTGCGATTGTAGGGTCCGCCCGGAGGCGATTCCCGTACGGGGTTTTGCTTACGCGCTGGTTAACGCGAAACAACTTTCATGGCCCGGAGTGCTTTGCACCCGAGTCAATAAAAGTTATGCGAAGCGGGTAGACGTAGGTGCCCGGCCCGCAATGTGGCGGAACGTGATGCGGCCCTTGGACAGGTCGTAAGGCGAGAGTTCCAGCGACACATGGTCGCCCGCCAGAATGCGGATGTGGTTCTTGCGCATCTTGCCCGCGGTGTAGGCGATCAGAACGTGGCCGTTTTCCAACGTCACGCGAAAGCGCGAGTCGGGCAAGACTTCGGACACAAGGCCCTTCATTTCGATCAGTTCTTCTTTTGCCATTCGTAAATTCCTTGAGGGTAGACGGTATGTAAATAACTTTTAGGCGTGTGCGGCGCTAGGGTTGGAGTGGCGCGCGCGCACCCACTGCAAACCTTGCTCAACCGCGTATTGTGTCGCGGTTGCAGCGTCGTCGAACAGACCGATGAAACGCATCACGCGGTCATGCGAGCCATTTTGGATAGAAACCGAGGCACCAAAGCGGCCATCGGCACATTCGCGGGTGAGCGGAGACAGGAGATATTTGCCAGCGGCAATGGAATTGTTGTTTTTGTTCATGATGGGAAACCAGGCTCCCTTACTTATGGGGTGGCCAATATGCGTGTTGTCACACTGCGTTATTTTTATGACGCACTTCCGATGAAATTGCACAGGAGGCAGGTCGTGTGCAGCACCCGGTAGGGGTATCTGCAGCCAAGTACTTTGAATCTCTGGCCCGCACAGCGTGACAAAGGTGCGGGCAAACTCGGGGTACTTGGTAGGGCCAGTGGTGTGGTGTGTTGGGATACACCGCACAAGCTTCATGGCGAAACTTATCTAGCCAACCCCAAATTATAGCCCAGGCCCGAAAAACCTGCTCATGCCCGCATCAGCGCTTCGATTTCATCAGGGTCGACGGGCACGCCCCGGCTGATCAGCTCGCAGCCGCTGGCGGTCACGATGGCATCGTCTTCGATGCGGATGCCGATATTGTGGAAGGCTTCGGGCACGTCCGGGCCGGGGCGCACGTAGATGCCGGGCTCGATGGTCAGCACCATGCCCGGCTGCAGGATGCGGCTGGGGCGGTTGGTGATGGTTTCGCCGCTGAGCGGGTCTTTGCGCTGGCTATCGGCACCGATTTCCGCTTGCTCCACGTAGCTGCCGCAGTCGTGCACGTCCATGCCCAGCCAGTGGCCGGTGCGGTGCATGTAGTAGGCGAAGTAGGCGCGGCTGGCGATCACGTCGTCCACGGTGCCGACCTTGTTCTTGTCCAGCAGGCCCACGTCCAGCATGCCCTGCGCCAGCACCTTGACGGTGGCCTCGTGCGGGTCGGTGAAGCGCGCGCCGGGTTGGGTGGCGGCGATGGCTGCCACCTGGCTGGCCAGCACCAGCTCGTACAGGGTGCGCTGCGGGCCGGTGAATTTGCCGTTGGCTGGGAAGGTGCGGGTGATGTCGCTGGCGTAACCATCGAGCTCGCAGCCTGCGTCGATCAGCACCAGCTCGCCATTGCGCACCGGGGCTTTGTCGGCGCGGTAGTGCAGCACGCAGGCGTTGGCCCCGGCGGCCACGATGCTGCCGTAGGCCGGGTACTGCGAGCCGTGGCGGCGGAATTCGTGCAGCAACTCGGCATCCAGGTGGTACTCAAACACCTCTTCGCCGTTGCGCAGCATGCGGGCGGAGAGCTGCATGGCGCGGATGTGGGCCCCAGCGCTGATCTGCGCGGCGCGGCGCATGGTGTCTTGCTCGGAGGTGTCCTTGAACATGCGCATTTCGTCCAGCACGCTGCACAGGTCGCGCTGGGTGTCGGGGCACAACGCGCCGAAGCGCACGCGGGCGCGGACCTTGTTGAGCCAGCCATCGACGCGGCCCTCCAGCCCTTTGTGGGTGGCGAAAGGGGTCCAGACGGCGCTGCGGTTTTCCAGCAGGCGGGGCAGTTGGGCGTCCAGGTCCGCTACAGAATATGCAGCATCCAGCGCAAGCACGGCGGGCGCCGCGTCGGGTCCAAGCCTAAAACCGTCCCAAATCTCACGCTCCAGGTCCTTGGGCGCGCAAAACAGCGTGGACAGGCCATCGCCAGTCACCACCAGCCAGGCATTCGGCTCGGTGAAGCCCGTCAGGTAGTAGAAATAGCTGTCGGCGCGAAACAGAAAATCGCTGTCGCGGTTGCGCTGCTGCTCGGGCGCGGTGGGTACGATGGCAATGCCACCGGGGCCGATTTTTTGGGCGAGTTGGGCGCGGCGTTGGGCGTAGATGGAAGTGGACATGGTGTGGTTAGGGGATGTTCAGTTTGGCGAGTTGTTCGGGGTTGCCCACGTTGTGCCAGGGGCCGTCAAAACGGGATGCGGTGATACGTTGCTGGCGGATGCCGTCCAACAGCAGCGGGCCCAGCGCTGCCTTTTGCCCCAGGGGCAGACTGCGGCATAGTTCTGCGCGCACCAGGGCCAGGCTGCTGTAGGTGAGGCGCTGGCCGTCCGGGCCGGGGCCGTCCAGCCCCAAACCGTTGGCCGCAATGCCGAAGTCGCCCTGCGGGTGGTAGGGCGGGTTCGGCACCATCCACAGGTGCGCCAAGGTATCGCTACGGGCAAAATCGTTCGCTGCGCTGGCATCAAAGCGAAAAGTCGGCGCGTAGATATCGCCGGCCACCAGCCAGAAGCTATCGCCCAGCAGCGGCAGCGCTTTTTTGATGCCGCCCGCGGTTTCCAGCGCGCCGCCGTGGTCGCGGCCTTCTTGGGAATAGGTGATCTGCAGGCCCCAGCGGGAACCGTCACCCAGCGCAGCGGGGATTTTGTCTTCCAGCCAGGCGGTATTGATGACCACCTGGCCTACCCCGGCTGCCGCCAGGGCTTGCAGGTGCCAGACGATCAGCGGTTTGCCGTGCACCGGTAGCAGCGGTTTGGGCGTGTGGTCGGTCAAAGGGCGCATACGTTCACCGCGTCCGGCGGCGAGGACCAGGGCATGGGTTATTAACGGGTGTGCGGGCATCACACAGATTATCGAACGGGAGGGTAGATACGTGTTTTGCTATTAAATAAATAGCTTTATGCGTAGTAATTCATTGGGCTAGAGGGCTAAATCTTACTCAAACCTGCAGACTGAAACCCAGGTCCACCTCGCTGGCGGGCACGCCGCGCAGCCCCCAACTCTCCATCGGCGGCTCGGTCAGCACCACCATCACGTCGGCGGGGGCAATGCCGAGTGCGCCGAAACGCTGCGTGATGCCTTGGTACAGCGCACGCTTGGCAGCCAGGGAACGACCGGGGAACATCAGCACCTCCACCAGGGTGTAATTTTCGGTCTTGCCGGGTGCCACCATGAAGTGCTCGGGGCGGTGTTCGATGTAGCGGATCTGGCGATCGTCTTCGGGCACCTTCAGCGCTTCACGCAGGGCCAAATAGACGGCTTCCATCAGCGCGGTGATTTCGGCAGCGGGTCGGCTGCGGCGGACTTCAATCTTGGCGAGCGGCATGGGGATTAGGGATAGGTGGGGTGGGGCATCCATTGTGATACCACGTGATACCACGCACCCCGTGTTACCGGGCTGGTACACAGCGCCCAATGGCAGCCCCGTAAAATAACGGGCTTACCAGAACATCCACCCCGAACTTTCCCCGGAGCTGAACCCGATGGCCGACACCCCTTTGAACGCAACCACCTCTGACGTAGCCGTTCTTTCCGATGCGGCCTCGGCCACAGGCAAACCTACCACGGCCATGGCCAACGCCATCCGCGCCCTGGCCATGGACGCGGTGCAAGCCGCCAATTCGGGCCACCCCGGTGCACCCATGGGCATGGCCGACATGGCCGTGGCTTTGTGGGACCAGCACCTGCAGCACAACCCGAAAAACCCAAACTGGCTGAACCGCGACCGCTTCATCCTGTCCAACGGCCACGCCTCGATGCTGCTGTACGCGCTGCTGCACCTGACCGGCTACAAGCTGCCGATGAGCGAGTTGAAAAACTTCCGCCAGTTGCACAGCAAGACCCCTGGCCACCCTGAGCACGGCTACACACCTGGCGTGGAAACCACCACCGGCCCCCTCGGCCAGGGCGTTACCAACGCCGTGGGCTTTGCGCTGGCGGAAAAGCTGCTGGCGCAGGAATTCAATCGCGAAGGCCATGCCATCGTCGACCACCACACCTACGCCTTCATGGGCGACGGCTGCTTGATGGAAGGCATCAGCCACGAAGCCGCGGCCCTGGCTGGTGCCTGGAAGCTGAACAAGCTGGTGGCCCTGTACGACGACAACGGCATCTCCATTGACGGCCAGGTGGCCCCCTGGTTCATCGACAACACCGCCCTGCGTTTTGTGGCCTACGGCTGGAACGTGATCGGCCCGATCGACGGCCACGATGCGGCTGCCGTGTCCGAAGCCATCACCCACGCCAAGGCCCAAAAAGAAAAGCCCACCCTCATCATCTGCAAGACCCATATCGGCAAGGGCAGCCCGAACCGCGCCAACACCTCCAAGGCCCACGGCGAACCCCTGGGTGCCGAAGAAATCAAGCTGACCCGCGAAGCCCTGAACTGGCCTTACGCCCCATTCACTATTCCCAAGGACATTGCTGCCGCCTGGGATGCCAAGAGCGCCGGTGCCGCCCGCGAAGCCGCCTGGAACACCCAGTTCGCCGCCTACAAGGCCGCCTTCCCCGCCGAAGCTAAAGAGCTGCTGCGCCGCATGAAAGGCGAGCTGCCCAAGAACTTCGCCCAGACCGCCGTGGACACCGTCATCGCCGCCCACACCAAGGGCGAAACCGTGGCATCGCGCAAAGCCTCGCAACTGGCGCTCGAAGCCTTCACCGCCGCCCTGCCCGAAATGCTGGGTGGCTCAGCCGACCTGACCGGCTCCAACCTGACCAACACCAAGAGCACGCCCAACCTGCGCTTTGACACCATTACCGGCGTGGGCAACGGAGGCCGCCACATCAACTACGGCGTGCGCGAATTCGGCATGGCCGCCATCATGAACGGTGTGGCCCTGCACGGCGGTTTCATCCCCTACGGCGGCACCTTCCTGACCTTCAGCGACTACAGCCGCAACGCCATCCGCATGGCCGCGCTGATGAAGATCCGCGTAGTGCACGTGTTCACCCACGACTCCATCGGCCTGGGCGAAGACGGCCCGACGCACCAGTCGGTCGAGCACGCTGCCAGCCTGCGTTTGATTCCAAACCTGGACGTGTGGCGTCCGGGCGATACGGCTGAAACCGCTGTGGCCTGGGCCGTGGCCCTGGAAAGCAAGAGCCGGCCCAGCGCCCTGCTGCTGAGCCGCCAAAACATCGCCTACGCTGCCAAGACCGACCTGGGCGAGATCAGCCGCGGCGCCTACGTGCTGTCCGAGCCCAGCGCCGTCGGCCTGAAGAAGAAGGCCCAGGCCGTCATCATCGCCACCGGCTCCGAAGTGCAACTCGCCCTGGCCGCCCAGGCCCTGCTGGCGGCGCAAAAGATCGCCGTGCGCGTGGTCTCCATGCCCAGTAACAGCGTGTTCGACCGCCAGACCGAAGCCTACAAATCCGAAGTGCTGCCGGTTGGCTTGCCCCGCATCGCGGTCGAAATGGGCGTAACCGACGGCTGGTGGAAGTACGGCTGCGCCGCCGTGGTCGGACTGGACACCTACGGCGAATCTGCACCGGCACCCGTGCTGTTCAAGCTCTTCGGCTTCACGCCCGAGAACGTGGCCGCCACGGTGCAAAAAGTGCTAGCCCCGAAAAAGAAGAAGAAGTAAAAAAGAAGTCATCAGCCCAGCCCCGGGTCCGCCTGGGGCTACCCGTGCAAGTTTCACCTTTTAACTACTGGAGATAGAGACATGACCATCAAAATTGGTATCAATGGTTTCGGCCGCATTGGCCGCATGGTGTTCCGCGCTGCGGTGCAGAACTTTGACGACGTGGAAATCGTCGGCATCAACGACCTGCTGGAGCCCGACTACCTGGCGTATATGCTGCAGTACGACAGCGTGCACGGCCGCTTCAAGGGCGATGTGTCGGTGGACAACGGCGTGCTCGTCGTCAACGGCAAAAAGATCCGTCTGACACAAGAGCGCGACCCGGCCAACCTGAAATGGGCCGACGTGGGTGCCGACATCGTGGTCGAATCCACCGGTTTGTTCCTGACCAAGGAAACCGCCCAAAAACACATCGACGCAGGCGCGAAAAAGGTCATTTTGTCAGCCCCTTCCAAGGACGACACCCCCATGTTCGTCTATGGTGTGAACGACAAAACCTACGCCGGCCAGGCCATCATCTCCAACGCATCGTGCACCACCAACTGCCTGGCCCCGCTGGCCAAGGTGATCAACGACAAGTTCGGCATCAAGCGCGGCCTGATGACCACGGTGCACGCCGCCACCGCCACGCAAAAGACCGTGGACGGCCCGTCGAACAAAGACTGGCGCGGCGGCCGCGGTATCCTGGAAAACATCATTCCTTCCAGCACCGGTGCCGCCAAGGCGGTGGGCGTGGTGATTCCTGAGCTGAACAAAAAGCTCACCGGCATGGCCTTTCGCGTGCCCACCAGCGACGTGTCGGTGGTCGACCTGACCGTGGAACTGAACACCTCGGCCACCATCGCTGAAATCAACGCCGAGCTGAAAGCGCAGTCCGAAGGTGCCATGAAGGGCGTGCTGGGCTACACCGAAGACAAAGTCGTAGCCACCGACTTCCGTGGCGACAGCCGCACCTCCATCTACGATGCAGACGCCTCCATCGCCCTGGACGGTACTTTCGTCAAGCTGGTGAGCTGGTACGACAACGAGTGGGGTTACTCCAACAAAGTGCTGGAAATGGCCCGGGTGATGGCGAAGTAAGCTGCGGCTTGCCGCTCCTGAAAAACGCGCCCTCGGGCGCGTTTTTTGTTGCCCCCAGCATCCGCTTGGCGGCAAGGGATCTGGATCACCTCTTCATAGTGACATCGCCTCGATTGCCGGGCCCAAACCAAATGCCCTTGCATTTCACAGATAAGTGTATTTAAAATAAATACATACTTGGAAAAATGATGAACAGCCAATTTGCCGTTGCCGTACACATTTTGACGCTGCTCGAAAAAAGTGGCGGGCAGCCCGTCACCTCTGAACGCATGGCTGGCAGCATCAACACGAATGCCTCCCTGGTGCGCCGCCTGTTAGGCATATTGGCAGCGAGCGGTCTTACCAGCGCACAAATGGGAACGGGCGGCGGTGCTTTGCTGGCGCGCGCTGCCTCCAGGATCACCCTCTTGGACGTCTACCGTGCCGTGAAAGCGGGCCCACTCTTCGGGCCCCCCAACGAGGCACCGAATCCCATGTGCCCTGTAGGCCGCAACATCCAGGCAGCGCTTGTGACCCATTTGGCAAATGCCGAGCGCGCGCTGGAGGATGAACTCGCGCAAACCACCATCGCCGATGTACTCCACTCGGTACAGCAGTACGAGGCACTCAATGCCCGAAAAGGAGGCACTACCCGCTAAACCACAACCATTTTTTTAACCCACTGTGCAACTACTTCAGTAACAAAGTAGACATTGCAGGCGCTTTCTTATTTTTTTACCCTGAGCAGAAAAACCATGGCTCCATTCCGATCTATTTTCACGGCCCTATTGGCTATCTTTACCGTGCTGGCGTGCGCATCAGCACATGCACTGACACCGCAGGAGGAGTCGAATAAGGCCACCGTACTGGCTTTTTACGAGGCGGCCATCAACCAGAAAGACGTGGATGCCGCGCTGTCTTACATCGGCCCCAAATACATCCAGCACAACCCACGCGCGCAGGATGGCATCGAAGGATTGAAAGGCTTCATCGGCGGATATCTGAAGAAGGCCAACCCCGGGCTGAAGGCCACCATCCAGCGGGTCATTGTGGAAGGCGATCTGGTGGTCTTGCACGTGAAATCGCTGCCGGAACCGGGCGCGCTGGGCACAGCCATCGTAGACATCTTTCGTCTTGAAAACGGCAAAATCGTTGAACATTGGGATGTGATGCAGCCCGTGCCCGACAAGATGCCCCATGGCAACACCATGTTCTGAACATCGGCAGGGATGAGTGGCTTTCCGGGTGCTAGCGCAAGCACTGATTGCGCTAGCAGCTATTATTTACATAGCAAATAGTAGATCTGCCGCTCAGCTTTTTTGCGCTGCCAATTCGGCCTCGATCTCGCCCATGTGCGCCTGGCGCTCGGCGATACGCTGGCCGATCGGTGGGCCGGCGAAGCGCTTGTTCACGCCAAAAACGAACCAGATCACCAGCAGCACCGCCAGCAGCGCCACGGTGACGTAGGCCACTTTTTCATTCGGTGCCTGCATGCCCACGTAGGCCAGCACCAGCGCGCCCACTACGCCCAGCACCGCGAACGGCTTGGACCAGGCGCCCAGGTTGAAGGGGCCTTTTTTGGTCCAGCCCTTGCCTTCGGACAGCAGGCCCGCGGCAATCGGCATGGCATAGGAGATGAACAAAAACACGGCGCTGCCCGCGCTCAGCACGGTGAACGCGTCTCCGTACAGCGTGATGGAAATCGCCAGGATGGCGGTGACCCAGATAGCCGCGCCCGGAGTGCGCTGTACGTGGTGCACCTGCTTGAGCCAGTGCGAACCGGGCAGGCCGCCGTCGCGGGCAAAGGCATACGTCATGCGTGAGCAAGACGTGACCGCCGCCAGGCCACAAACGAAGTTGATAAAGAACATCAGCACCTCGATGGTGACCCGCAAGCCGGTGGGAATGGGGGCCAGAATAGCTTCAAAAAAGCCGGTGCCCATCTTCATGCCTGCGGTCAAATCGGGCATCACCAGCACAAAGCTGCACACCATCACGTAGCCAAACAATACCGACCACAGCACCGAGCTGATGATGCCCTTGGGCACGTTCTTGGCGGCATCGTGGGTTTCTTCGGCAGTGTGGGCCGAAGCATCAAAACCGGTGATGGTGTAGGCCGTCAGCAGCAGGCCCGACAAAAAGGCCATCACCAGCGTTTGCTGTGGCCAGGCGCCACCGTCCACGCCGGTGAAGTTAGTGAAGGTGTAGAGGCGGCTGAAGTCCAGCGGCTGGGGCGCATAGGCGATCAGCGACACCACCAGCACCACCGTAACCACAAAGATCAGGTAGCCCGACAGGTCGGTGATGCGGCTGGTGAGCCAGGCAAAGCGGTGGTTCAACAGCGCTTGCAGACCGGTGATCACGGCCAAAAACAAGGTCTGGTGCATCCAGCCCAATGACTCGGGGGCCACGCCAAACAGCGGGGCGATCAGGGTCTTGAAGAACGGGTCGTAGGTGCCGAAATTGATAGCTGCCACCACAAAAACCAGGCCCAGCAGGTTAAACCAGGCGGTCAGCCAGCCCCAGGTCTTGCCGCCCAGGATGGAGCCCCAGTGGTACAAGCCGCCCGCGGTGGGGTAGGCCGAGGCGATTTGCGCCATCGACGCAGCCACGATCATGGCGAACAGCCCCCCCAGCGGCCAGCCCAGCCCGATGGACGCGCCACCCGCCGCCGACAGGCCCATCTGAAAGGACGTAATGCCGCCCGACAAGATACAGATCAGCGAAAACGACACGGCGAAGTTGGAAAAGCGCCCCATGCGGCGCGACAGCTCCTGGGCATAGCCCATCTCGTGCAGAAGTTTGACATCCGCGTCCATGGCGGGGGGAGTAATTGCGCTCATAAACAGACCTTTCGGTGAATGGTGTGAAAAAGTGGTGTGGGAAAAGTGGCGTGAAAATTAGGCGGCGGTAAAACAGTTGTCAACAAACAGGTGCGCGCCGTTGACGAAGCTGGCGTCGTCGCTGGCCAGGAATAGGGCCGCCTTGGCCACTTCTTCGGGTTGGCAGAGGCGCCCCTGCTGTACCGCCAGCGCCTCCACCGTGCCCTCGAACCCATGCTGGGCCAGGGCCGCAATTTCGCGCTGGCCGTGCGGTGTGTCGATGAAGCCGGGGCACACCGCGTTGCAGCGGATGCCGCGGTCGCGGTACTCCACCGCCACGGCGCGGGCCAGCATGGCGCAGGCGCCCTTGGTCATGCAGTACAGCACCTCCAAAGGCGTGGCGGCCACGGACGAGATGGAGGCCGTGCAGACAATGCTGCCCTTGCCGGCGGCCAGCATTTGCGGCAGCACGGCGCGGGTCACCATGAACATGCTTTTCACATTGATGTCCATCAGCCGGTCGTAGTCCTCGTCGGTGGTGTCCAGAAACGGCTTCACGATGATGGTGCCCGCATGGTTGAACAGCACAGAGACAGTGCCAAAGCGGGCATTGGCCCCGGCCAGCGCGTGTTCGATCTGCGCCCGGTCAGACACATCGGCCTGAAAGAACGCGGCTTCTCCCCCGGCTTGCACGATCTCGGCCACTACCGCCTCAGCGGCGGCCACGTTGATGTCGAAAATCGCCACCCGCGCGCCCTCGGCGGCGAAGAGTTTGGATGCCGCGCCGCCTGCACCAGTGGCACCGCCAGAGATGATGGCCGTCTTGCCTGCGAGTCTGCCTGCCATGGAAATGCTCCTGTGTGGAATGAATAGGAGTAATGAATAGGACCTACGCAGCGCCCCTGTGCAGCCCTCTGGGTGCACAGAGGGGCTTGCGCCAGTCCGGATGGAATCGAAAGTGCTGGTTCGCCCCAGTCTAAAAATTCCACCGCAATGGCACTATCCCGAATTGGCAAAAGACTTGCTTAATTGTTGCGGCCCCGTTCCGGATGTCGGGACGCGATCGGAGTCCCCTATGCAGCCCGCCACCGCCCTTCCCCACTTCCACGTCTTCCATTGCAGCGACAGCGACGAGCAGGCGGCCGTGCTGCGCGCCTGGAACCAGTCGTACTGCCAGCTCTCTGCCGGGGCCTTTGCGGGCAGCGTCACCGAGATCGACACCGGCGCGGTACATATCGTGGTCGAGCGGCTAAACCGTGCCGTGCTGCAACGCGGTGCACTGCCGCCCCACTGCGTGGCGGTGGGCGTGCCGCTGCGGCTGGAAGGCCATTCGCTGCTGTGCGGGCAGCGCAGCCACCTCAACGGCCTGCATGTCTTCTCCGGTGTTGACGGCTTCGAGTTCCGCTCGCCCGAGCAGCATGTGGTGGTGGATATCGAGTTCTATCCGGCGCGCTTTGCCAACCCGGCGGTGCGCGAAGCCCTGGCCCGCATCGCCCAGGCACTGGGCCCGCGCGCCACCGTGCTGGACCTGCCCGGCGAACGCATGGATGCACTGCGCCAGATGCTGCGTGCCATGCTGGATGCCGTGGGCCACGCGCCCGACATGCTGGACAACCCGGCAGTCTGCGAAGCCTTCGAGAAGTCGCTGGTCTACGGCCTGCTGGACCTGCTGGAAGCCGAGCCACTGCGCGCTGCGGCCCCGCCGCCCAGCACCAACCGCAACTGGCGGCTGGTGCAAACCGCCCGCTCGCATATCGAACAGGCCTCGCGGGACGGCCCCTTGTCGGTGGCCGAACTGGTGGCTGTGCTGGGCGTCAGCCGCCGCTGCCTGCAGTACGCGTTCCAGGATGCGCTGGGCGTGAACCCTGCTTCCTACCTGCGCACCGAGCGGCTGAACCGCGTGCGCCGGGTGTTGCGGGTATGGGGCGATGCGGATTCAGTGACCGAGGCCGCCACCCGTTTCGGCTTCTGGCACTTTGGCCATTTCGCCAGCGACTACCGCGCACTGTTTGGCGAACTGCCGTCGGACACCTTCCGGCTGCGGCGTGGCCTGGCGGCACCGGCCAGGCCGTCGCAGCCGCCCAGCACCGGCTGGCGAGGATAAAAATCTGTTTGCTATTTAATTAATAGCATTTAGCGCAGTTAACATATGCGCTACAGCCATTTTTTATCTAAAAAACCTAAACACCCCATACCCCCGCCAAGGCAAGAACGCAGACTCTCCATAAACACCGCAGCACTGGCTCCGCCAGGCTGCAGGTGTGGCCCCTTTAAAAAGTTGGCAAAAGACGCGTAGCGCTGCAGCCTGGGGGTGAACCATATGCATATCGGCATCGTCTACGCCACCCTCGCCTACGCGACCTGGGGCCTGTTTCCTCTGTACTTCCACCAGCTCGCGGGCATTCCGGCGCTGGAGGTGGTGGTGCACCGCACGGTGTGGTCGCTGGTGTTCGTGCTGGGTGTGCTGCTGGTGCGCAGGCACTGGGGGTGGATGCGCGATGTGGTGCGCCAGCCCCGGGTGCTGGGGGCGTTTGCGCTGTCGGCCCTGCTGCTGTCAGGCAACTGGCTGACCTATGTGTGGGCGGTGCAAAACCAGCACGTGGTGGATGCCAGCCTGGGCTATTTCATCCTGCCGCTGGTCAACGTGGCGCTGGGCTATGTGTTTTTACACGAACGCCCGCGCCCCGGCCAATGGCTGGCGGTAGCCGTGGCTGCTGCGGGCGTGCTGTGGCTGACCGTGCAAACCGGCCGCCTGCCCTGGATTGCGCTGGTGCTGGCCGTTACCTTCGGGTTTTACGGCCTGCTGCGCAAGGTGGCGGCCTTGGGCGCACTCGAAGGCCTGGCGCTCGAGACCATCCTGCTGGCCCCGCTGGGCTTGGGCGCGCTGGCCTGGTGGAGCTGGCAAGGCCAGGGCGTACTGGTGCAGGGCGATGCCAAGTCCATCGCCTGGCTGCTCCTGGCCGGGCCGCTGACCGCCATCCCCCTGCTGCTGTTCGCCGCCGGTGCGCGGCGCATTCCGCTGGCCACCCTGGGCATCCTGCAATACATCTCGCCCACTCTGCAATTCGCCCTGGGCGTGTGGATATTCCACGAGCCTTTCCAGATGGCGCGGCTGGCGGGCTTTGTGCTGATCTGGGCGGCGCTGGGGGTGTACAGCGTGGAGGGGTGGCTGGGGGGGCGGAAGTAGGGTTGGCTGGGAGTTCTGTATAAGAAATTTTGGATGAAAAAGCCTCTAGCCCAAGTATTAATTACGTTAATAGCTATGAAAAACAGAGCAATGATCGTGGGCCACGTTGGAACCTAGCTCGTCCCAGGCTACACGGCCTGTACCCAGTCCCCACCCAGCACCACCTCCGCAGAAGCCATCCGCGCATCCACCGAGGTGCCCACATGTACCTGGTAGCCCCCCGCCTCGGCCACCCAAGCCGCACGCGCCACGTCATAGAAAGCAAACGCGCGCATGCCCAGCCGGAACCGCGCCGTACCGGTCTCGCCTACGGCCAAACTCAGCTTAGAAAAGCCTTTCAGCTCCTGCGCCGGGCGCGGCTGGCTGGCGCTGGTGTCACCCACATAAAGCTGCACCACGGTCTGCCCGGCGCGGCTGCCGGTGTTCTGCACGTCCATCTCCACCAGCAGCTCGCCGCCGGGCTGTAGCGCGGTGCTGGCCAAGCGTAGCGCGCCATAGCGGAATTGCGTGTACGACAGGCCATGGCCGAAGGGGAACAGCGGGGCGATGTTTTTCTGCTGGTAGTGCCGGTAGCCGATGAACACGCCCTCGTCGTAGACCACATGGCCGTCCACGCCGGGATAGTGCAAGGGGTTGCCAAAACCTACGGTGTCTTGCAGCTGCACCGGCCAGGTTTGCGGCAGGCGGCCACCGGGTTCTGCGGCACCCAGCAGCACGTCGGCGATGGCGTTGCCGCACTCCTGGCCGGGGTACCAGGCTTGCAGCACGGCGGGCACCTCGGCCAGCCAGGGCAGGGCGACGGGCGAGCCGGTCTGCAACACCACCACGGTGCGCGGGTTGGCGGCCACCACGCGGGCGATCAGGGCATTCTGGCTGTGCGGCAGGGTGATGCCGCTGCGGTCCAGGCCCTCGTTGTCCCACTCGGCGTTGAGCCCCGCAAACACCACGGCCACATCCGACTGTCGGGCAGCTGCCACGGCAGCGGCGATGTCGGCCTCGCCCAGCACGCGGTAGGCTCCGAAACGCAGGGTGTGGATGGGGGTGGACTCGGGCGTGCCGGTGCTGAACTCAATCTCCACCTCGCAGACCTCGCCTGGAGCCAGGGTGCGGCTGTGGCGCACCTCGTTGCAGCCGAAAGTGAAATAGGTGTCGCCCCGGCTCCAGCCGCTCCAGGCATCCACCGCCAAATCGCCGTTGATAAACGCCCGGCTCAGGCCCGCGCTGACCAGCGAGAACTGGTGCTCACCCGCCTCGGCGGCCACAAAGCGCAGCGTGGCGCGGGCTGAGAAGGTATCTGCCGTGACGGCTGCATCCACGGTGTCGATCCACAGCTGCTCGGTGTTGTGCACGGTCTGGCGGCACACCACCGGGCCGCTGAAGTCCAGGCTGTTGAAAAACTCCAGCTGCATGGGCGTGTTCAGCACCGGCACATAGCGGTGGATGTCAGCCCCGGCGTGGTGGGTGAAGGTTGTGGCGGGGCACTGCGCCTGCAGGGCCGCCAGCGGGGCAATGCGGTAGTGCGCATTGACGGTGGCGCTGCCGCCGCCCATGGCCTGGGGCGTGACGGCGGCAATGCCGATCAGCGCCACGGTCTGCCCCGCTTGTGGAGCCAAGGGCAGCAGGCCATCGTTCTTCAGCAGCACCGCACCTTCGGAGCCCAGGCGGCGGATCAGCGCGCGGTGGGCAGGCAGGTCGTCAGCACGTTCAGCAGGAATACCGGGGTTGGCAAACGCACCCACGCGCTCAATGAGTTGCAGCACGCGGCGGGCGCAGGCGCGCACGGCCTCGGCGGGCAGCAGGCCGTCTTGCACGGCCTGCGCCAGCTTGGCACCGCGCTCCACCGCCGGGCCGGGCATTTCCAGGTCGCACCCGGCCAGCACGCCTTCTACCGTGCTGTGCAGGCCCATCCAGTCGGACATGACCAAGCCGGTAAAGCCCCACTCATCGCGCAGCACCTGCTGCAGCAGGCGCTGGTGGTCGGCGGCGTAGATCCCGTCCAGGCGGTTGTAGCCGGTCATCACGGCCATCACATGTGCCTCTTTGACAGCCCGCTCAAACGGCAGCAGGTACAGCTCGCGCAGTGCCCGCTCCGGGATGTCGGAGCTCATGCCCATGCGCTGGTATTCGCTGTCGTTGCCCACGAAGTGCTTGATGGTGGCGGCTACGCCGGTGCTTTGCACGCCGCGCACATAGGCCACAGCCAGCTCGGAGCTGAGCCAGGGGTCTTCGGAATGGCATTCGAAATTGCGGCCATTGAGTACCGTGCGGTGCAGGTTGACCGTGGGGGCCAGCAGCACGCTGGCACCTTTGAGTTTGGCCTCGGTGCCCAGGGCAGCACCGGTCTGTTCGATCAGCGCCGGGTTCCAGGTGGAGGCCAGGGCGATGCCGACGGGAAAGCAGGCCGTCGTGGGGCCGTCTTTGAAGACTCCACCACGTGCGCCGTTGGGGCCGTCGGTCACCTTGATGGCGGGCACGCCCAGGCGCGGCACAGGCACGGTGGTCCAAAAGTCGGCCCCGGCGAGCAGGCCGACCTGCTCCTCCAGCGTCATCTGGTCGAGCAGGGATTCGATATTCGGTGTCATGGTGCAGTCTCTTTCTTTTATTCCAGGCCCAGCATGCGGCGGTTGGCTGCTGCGTCGGTACCGCTGGCAGCGAAGTCATCGAAGGCGCGTTCTGCCACGCGGATCAGGTGGTCGGTAATGAAGGGCGCGCCCTCGGCTGCGCCTTGCTCAGGGTGCTTGATGCAGCATTCCCACTCCAGCACCGCCCAGCCGCGGTAGCCGTACTGGGTGAGCTTGCTGAAGATGGCGCGAAAGTCGACTTGGCCGTCGCCCAGCGAGCGGAAGCGCCCGGCGCGGTCTTGCCATTTCTGGAAGCCGCCGTACACCCCTGTGCGGCCATTCGGGCGGAACTCGGCATCCTTCACGTGGAAGGCTTTGATGCGGTCGTGATACAGGTCGATGTAGGCCAGGTAGTCGAGTTGCTGCAGCACAAAGTGGCTGGGGTCATACAGCAGGCAGGCGCGCGGGTGCTGGTGCACGCGGTCCAGAAACATCTCGTAGCTGGCCCCGTCGCACAGGTCTTCGCCGGGGTGCACCTCGTAGCACACGTCCACGCCCGCCGCATCGAACGCATCCAGGATGGGTAGCCAGCGCTTGGCCAGTTCGTCAAACGCGGCCTCCACCAGGCCCGCCGGGCGCTGCGGCCAAGGGTAGAGATAGGGCCAGGCCAGCGCACCGCTGAAGGTGGCGTGCGACTTCAAGCCCAACCGCTGCGAGGCCTGGGCCGCCAGCTTGAGTTGCGCGATGGCCCAGGCCGTGCGCTCGGCCGGTTTGCCGCGCACCGCCTCGGGGGCGAAGCCGTCCATCGGCAAGTCGTAGGCCGGGTGCACGGCCACCAGTTGGCCTTGCAGGTGGGTGGACAGCTCGGTGATGACCAGGCCGTGCTCGGCCAGCTGGCCGCTGACTTCGTCGCAGTAGGTTTGGCTCTCGGCGGCGCGGGCCAGGTTAAACAAACGCGCGTCCCAGCTGGGGATTTGCACGCCCTTGTAGCCCAGCCCAGCGGCCCAACGGGCGATATTGGGCAGGCTGTTGAAAGGGGCCGCGTCGCCCGCAAACTGGGCCAAAAAGATAGCAGGGCCTTGGATGCTGTTGTGTGCCATATCAGTCTAGGTGTTGGAGAGATATTGGGTTAAGAATGCATGGCTGTTGCGCAGCGTGCCCGCAAAATCGACCGGGTGGTCGTGCTCGAACACCACCAGGTTAGTACGGGTTTTGAGTTGCGCCAGCAGCGCCGCCCAAGGCACGATGCCCTGGCCCAGCGTGGTCCAGCCGTCCTCTTCTAGCGCCATGCGCGGCGGGGCGACGTCTTTGGCATGTACGGCGACCAGGCGGTCGGCCAACTTGTCCAGCCACACCTGCGGGTCGGCCCCGGCGCGGCGGACCCAGCCCAGGTCGGCCTCCCAACCCAGTTGCGCAGGCGTAGCCGCCGAGAAGATCCATTCCAGCGCGGTGCGGCCCTCATATGACAAGAACTCGAAATCGTGGTTGTGGTAGGCCAGTTGCACGCCATGCGCACGCAGCGCATCGCCCAGCGCGGCCAGCCGCTGGCCCAGGGCCACAAAGCCCGCGGCGGTGGGCGAGCGCTCGCCCATGGGCAGCCAGGGCATCACCACCAGCGGGCAACCCGTGAGGCGGCAGGCTTCGATGACGGTGGCGATGTCGGTCTCCAGCAGCGCCAGCGCGGCGTGCATGGACGATACCTGCAGCCCGTGCGCGGCCGCCTTGTCGGCAAAAGCCTGCGGCGCGAGGCCGTGGGTGGCCACGGTTTCCACCCAGGTGAAGCCGCAACTGCGCGCCAGGGCCAGTTGCACATCGAGGTCACCCGCTTCGCGCAGGGAATGCATTTGTACCGAGATTTTCATAGCGATTTGCCCCTCACCCCCAGGCTGCAGTTCTGCAGTGTTTCTGGACGGTGTGCGTTCTGACTTTGGCGAAAGTTCGGATAGTTAGCATCGTGCTTCCTTCGGGTTAAAAAAGTTTGTGGTCCAGCGGCGCGGGGCGCTCGCAAGTGGTGGTCATGCGCTGGGGCTTGCCGGTGCGGGCGGCGTCCAGGGCGCGCTCCATCACTTCCAGCACGTGCAGGGCCAGGGCTTCGCTGCAGCGGTGCGGGCGGTCGGCGGCGATCGCCTGGGCCATGTCGATCAGGCCGATGCCGCGTGCATTGGTGGTGTAGGGGCGCTTGTCTGGGCTGCGCGTCCAGTCGTCGAGCTGGCGGGCGAACTTCACCGTGCCGCCGAACTGGTTCGGGTCGTGGCCCAGGATGCTGCCGTCTTCGCCATACAGCTCGATGGGCGCATGGCTGTGCTTCCACACGTCGAAGCTGCAGGTCAGCACCACCTCGGCACCGCTGGCAAAACTCAACTGGCTGACGATGTGGGTGGGCGTATCCACTGCGATCTTCTGGCCCTTGTGCTCGCCCAGCGGCACGGTGCGCGTGGTGTGCGCCGTGCGGGCCGTGCCGCGCACGCTGGCGATGGGGCCGAGGTGGTTGACCAGGTGCGTCAGGTAGTACACGCCCATGTCGAACATCGGGCCCGCGCCGGGCTGGTAGAAGAAGGCCGGGTTGGGGTGCCAGTGGTCCGGCCCGTGGCCCATGAACTGCGCCGTACCGAAACGGATGGCCCCCACCGTGCCCGCGTCCACCAGGGCCCGCACGGTTTGCGCACCGGCCCCCAAAAAGGTGTCGGGCGCGCAGCCGATGCGCAGCTTTTTGCGCTTGGCCAGGGCCACCAGTTCTTTGCCTTGCGCAAACGTGGCGGACAGCGGCTTTTCGGTGAAGAAGTGCTTACCTGCATTTAGCACCTGCAGGCCGGTGGCGTGGTGGGCCTGGGGCGGTGTGAGGTTCAACACGATGCTGGCATCGCTGGCCAGGAGCTGCTCCACCGTCATGGCGGGCAGGCCGAATTCTTCGGCGCGCTTTTGCGCTGCCGCGGGCACCGCGTCTGCCACGCCGACGATGCGGAACAGGCGGCTGCGCTTGAGGGTGCGCAGGTAGGCCGGAAAGATGTTGCCGGCACCGATGATGCCGAGGGCGATAGCCATGGAACGCGTCTCCTTTTTAGTTTGAAAAGTATGGGCCGGGGCCCACCGATTCGCGCCACACCACCAGGGGGGCAAAGTCGCGCTGCACAGCCAGCGCCAATCCGTAGCAGAGGTTGAGCACATGGCGGCAGCTTTGCGCGCCCAGCTCGGCGATGGGCATGTGCACGGTGGTCAGCGGCGGGGCGGTGTAGGTGGCCACATCGGTGTCGTCGTAGCCGATCACCGACACATCCTGCGGTACCTTCAGCCCGGCCTGGGTGAAGCGCGAAATTGCGGCCATGGCCATCACGTCGTTGGCGCAAAACACGGCGGTGAAGCTGCGGTCCTTGCGCTTGAGCAGGCGGGTGGCGGCGACGTGGCCGCTGGCAAAGGTGAAGCCGCCGTCCATGCGGTGGGCGGATGGAACGGTGATGTCGTGCTGCGCCAGCGCCGCATAAAAGCCCTGCATGCGCTGCGCGTTATCAGGTGCGTCCAGCGCGCCCTGGATGGTGGCAATGGCGCGGTGGCCTTGCGACAGCAGCGCCCGTGCCGCCAGCCGCCCGCCGAGTTCGTGGTCGGCATAAAACGCGCGCGCGCCCAGCGCCGGGCTCTGGCGGTTGAGCAGCACCACGCGCGGAAAACGCGCCTGCAGCGCCTGCAAATCGGCCTCCAGCAGGTGGTTGCTGAACACCAGAATGCCGTCGCATTCGCGCTGCACCAAAAACTCCACACCCTCCAGTGCCTGCTGGCGTGCATCGCCCTGGCCGCAGCCGCTGGCAACCACCATGTGGCGGCCCACGGCGCGCAGCTCGGTGTCGATGGCATTGAGGATGCGCGAGATGAACGAGCCGCCGAATTCGGGTACGTACACGCCCACCATGCCCAGGGTTTTGAGCGACAGCGCCCGCGCCACATTGGACGGCCGAAAGTCGAGCGCCAGCACCGCCGCCTGCACCTTGGCCACCGCATCGGCCGACACCGCGCCCTTGCCCGACATGGCCCGCGACGCGGTGCCCACGCCCACGCCCGCCAGCTTCGCAACATCTTTGATCGTCGCCATCCGTCTTGCATCCTTGATTGTGTGGAACCGGTTCCACAATAGATGCGAAATTTACCACCTGATGCCTAGGGCCGTGCACTGCGGGAAACCCTAGGCCGGTATGCAAAAGCATCGCTATGCGCATAAGCTTTTAATTTGAAAGCTCTTATCTGCATAAATTACGAAGTATCCCTATGCATTAAGCATGGTTTTTACGAATGGATAGGTTCTTTAGAATTACGCTGTTCGCCAGCGCGCCATCGCTTGGCAACACACTCGCGGTATGACTTTCATGGAATCAGGTGCAGAGCACCCCAAGCCATGCAGGTTGTTGCACAGTCAATATTTTTGCTTCAACGCAGCGGAGAACCAGAGCATGGAAACAATCGGAACCTGGTGGATGTGGGTGGGCTTTGCCATCTTTGTGGTGGTGGCCATCGGCATCGACCTGTGGGTGATGGAGCGCCAGGGTGCGCACCAGGTCACCATGAAAGAGGCCGCAGGCTGGAGCGTGCTGTGGTTCTCGCTGGCCTTTGCGTTCGTGGCCCTGCTGTGGACCTACCTGAACTACAGCCAGAACCGCACGGTGGCCAATACCGTGTCCATGCAGTTCATCACCGGCTACCTGGTGGAGAAAAGCCTGTCGGTAGACAACATCTTTGTGTTCCTGATGATCTTCAGCTACTTTGGCGTACCGCCCCAGTACCAGAAGCGCGCGCTGATCACCGGCATCATCGGCGCCATCGTGTTGCGCGCCGTGCTGATCCTGGCCGGTGCCTGGCTGCTGGCTACTTTCCACTGGCTGCTGTATGTGTTTGGCGCGTTCCTGGTGTTTACCGGCGCCAAGATGTGGCTGGCGGCTGGTAAGGAGCCGGATATCGGCCAGAACCCGGTGCTGCGTTTTCTGCGTGGCCGCATGAAGATCGCCCCCGATTTCGACGGCGAAAACCTGACCACGCTGGTCAAAGGCGTGAAGCACTACACGCCCATGTTCGTGGTGCTGGTGTTGATCGGCACCACCGACGTGATTTTTGCGGTGGACAGCATCCCGGCCATCTTCGCCATCACCAGCGACCCCTTCATCGTGCTGACCGCGAATATCTTTGCCATTCTGGGCCTGCGCGCGCTGTACTTTCTGCTGGCCGACCTGGCGGACCGCTTCCACCTGCTGGCCTACGGCTTGGCGCTGGTGCTGGTCTTCATCGGTAGCAAGATGCTGCTGATCGACGTGGTGAAGATCCCGATTGGCTACGCTCTGCTGGTGACGGCGGCGCTGATTGCAGCCTCCATCGTGGCCTCGCTCATCACTTCGCGTAAATCGGGTCCGTCGGGTCCGCCCACGCACTGATGGTCAGTTATTCACAAAAAGTACGCCACTGGCTGCGCGGCCTGGAGCCCAAGGTGCTGGCCCATCTGCACGGCCCGATGCTGGAACGGGCCCGGCCCTGGCTGGACCGGCACGACGTGTTCGACTTCAACCGCCGCCCGCTGGCCCTGGGTGTGGCGATTGGCATGTTTTGCGGATTGATCCCCGGGCCGCTGCAGGTGCCGTCCACCTTCGTGCTGTGCGCCTGGCTGCGCGGCAACGCGATTGCCGGGGCACTGACCACCTGCTACACCAATCCGCTGACCATCGTGCCGCTGTACCTGCTGGCCTTCCAACTCGGGCAGTGGGTACTGCCCGGTACGTACGCCCTGCCGCCCCTGCCCACCATGGGAACCGGTGCCGCCGACTGGATGCAGGGCTGGATGGACTGGGCGCAGGCCATGGGCTGGCCCTTGCTGGTCGGCCTGCCCCTGATGGGCGCTGGCTTTGCCGCCATCGCCTACGCGGCCATGCAAGCCCTGTGGCTGAGCCCGGTGGTCAAACGCGCCTGGCGGCTGGCATGGCGGGTCCGTCGGCGGAGACAGGTTTAGTTAAAAGTATCTATTCATGAAATAAGTTAAGTTATTGGATATATTGATATTATTTAATAATTTATCTATTCAACCATCGGTATTTGCATGGCTTCTCTCACCCCCTCAATCCTGCAAGCGCTGCGCCAGCGCGGCGGCGTGGTGTCGGCGGCAGAGCTGCAAGCCACCCTGGGCGTAAGCCAGCCCACGGTGTCGCGGGCGCTGGCCCCGTTGCTGCAATCCGGCCAAGTGCACAAGGTGGGCGCGGCGCGTTCGCAGCGCTACGTACTGCCGCGCACGGTTCAGGGCGTAGGCAGCAGTATCCCGGTGGTGCGTATCGATGCCCACGGCCAGCCCAGCCCGTTTGCGCGCCTTACGCCCCTGGCCAGTGGTGCCGTGTGGGTGGACGAGGCCGACGGCCTGAGCAAACGCTTCGACGGCCTGCCCTGGTTTCTGGACGACATGCGCCCCCAAGGCTTTATGGGCCGCAGCTTTGCCCATGCCCACCCCGAACTGCAACTGCTGCCCGACCCGCGCTTTTGGAGCGACGACGACGTGCTGCGCGCCCTGGCCCTGTGCGGCGACGACCTGCCCGGCAACCTGGTGGTGGGCGAGGCCGCGTTCCAGCGCTTGCACACCCTGCCCGAGCGGGCGTCCAAAGCCGACTCGCCTGCCGATTACGCAGCCCTGGCCGAGCGGGCGATGCAGGGCACGCTGTCGGGCTCGTCCGCAGGCGGCGAGCAGCCCAAGTTCTGTACGGTCACGGCGGGCCACCACGTGATCGTTAAGTTCTCGCCCGCAGGGGACGCCCCCACCGACCAGCGCACCCGCGACCTGCTGGTCTGCGAGCACCTGGCGCTGCAAACGCTGGCCCAGGCCGGTGTGCCTGCCGCCAAGACGCAGATTTTCACGGGCGCCGGCCGCGTGTTTCTGGAAGCCGAGCGCTTCGACCGCACGGCGCAGGGCCGCATCGGAATGGTCTCGCTGATGGTCTACGACGCGGAATACGTCGGCGCGATGGACAACTGGGCCTTCACCGCCGAGCGCATGCAAGCCCGCGGCCTGCTGACCCCCGCCGACGCGCAGCACCTGTGCTTTCTGGAAGCCTTCGGCATACTCATCGCCAACACCGACCGGCACTACGGCAATATCTCGCTGCTGCTGGACGACGACGACTGGACCCTGTCGCCCACCTACGACATGCTGCCCATGCTCTACGCCCCGGTGGGCGGCGAGCTGGTGGCGCGGGATTTTGCGGCGGGGCGGTTACAGCCGACCACGGCCACGTTGCCGGAGTGGGACCGGGCCAAAGCTTTGGCTAAAGTGTTCTGGCAAGCGGCGGCGGGCGATGCACGCATCTCGGACGGGTTCCGGGGGATTGCGGCGGAGAATTTGAAACAAATAAGCCTCTAGTGCACACTTCACCTGCACTAGCAGCTACTCTTTTCGTAGCAAATACGCCTCCAGCTGTGCAAACGTGCCACCAAAGCCCTGCGCCATGGACTCAAAGTGCCCGGCGAACCGGCTGCGCTCGGCGGGTGTGGCGCAGATGGGGCCGCCGCTGAGCGTGAGAGTGGTCTGGCCATGGTGCTCGGTGAAGCTCACGGTGTTGGCCACCTGCAGCGGCCAGTCATCGAAGAAGGGGGCGCGGGTGGTGTCACCGGCTTCGTTCGAGAAGCCATTGATAAATTCGATGCTCTGCTGCGGCACGATCTGGCCGTAGACAAACTTGCCCCACATGGCGGGCATGCCCGCCCAGACCATAGCGTAGTGCAACACACCGCCGGGGCGAAAGTCCATGGTCTTGAGTTCCAGGCTGCAACCGCCGGGGCCCCACCATTGCACAAAGCGTTCGGGCTCGCTCCAGGCCTGCCAGACGGCGGCCAGGGGCGCGTCGAAACTGTGGCTGATGGCAAAGCACTGCGCGTCGGGCGTGGCCGATACGTAGGCATCCATCCGCTCCAGGGTTTGCTCGCCGCCCTGCACCGCGCCAAACTCCACCAACCGGGCGCGCTGCTCGGCGCTGGCCAGCAGCAGGCGCAACGTGACCTGGGTGGTGCTGTTGCCCAGGTCTTGCAGCGTCACCTCGGCGTGGAATTCAGCGTGCTCAGGGTCGTCGCCACCGTGGGCGTAGGCCATGCGCGAGGGCGCCTCCAATTCGGCATAGCGAATCCAGTTGGTGTAGTCGGTGCCCGGACTGCCGTCCGTACCTGCGGGCCCATGCATCACATAGCGCCACAGGCCGCCGACGCGCACATCCATTTCGCGGATGGTGTTGGTGAAGCCGTTCGGCCCCCACCAAAGCTGGATGTGCTCAGCCCGGGTGAACATCTCCCAGACCCGCTGGCGCGGCGCGTGGACGGTGCGGGTGATGGCGATTTCGGGAATGGGCATAGAGGTCTCCTGGGATGAGGGGTCGCTTATTTTGGTCGCGTTTTGGCTGTGCGCTTACAGGCAGCGGTGGACGACCGCACCACCAGCTCGGTGGGCAGACTCACCTGCTGCGTCGCCACGTCCAACCCGGCAATCAGCGCCAGCAAGGTATTGGCGGCGGCGCGGCCCATCTCGGTGATGGGTTGGCGCACGGTGGTCAGGCCGGGGTGGACCAGCGAGGCGGCTTCCAGGTCGTCAAAGCCCACCACCGAGATATCTTGCGGCACCCGCAGCCCGGCGGTTTGCAGCACCGACATGGCGCCAAAGGCGCTGAGGTCGTTGGCGGCAAACAGGGCGGTGGGGCGCTCGGGCAGCGCCAACAGCTGCTGCGCGGCTGCGCGGCCACCGTGCAGCGAATAGTCGCCCGGCAGGACCAGTGCCGGGTCGCGCTCCAGCCCGAGGATGCCGACCGCGTCGTCATAGGCGCGGTGCCGGTCGCGGGCCGAATTCATGCGCTCGTCGCCCGTAATGAAGGCAATCCGCCGGTGGCCCAGCTCGGCCAGGTGCTGCATGGCGCTGCGCGCGCCGCCGTAGCTGTCGGAGGCGATAGATGGAAAAGCGGCGTGCGCCGTGTGTTGGTCGATGGTGACCACCGGCACCTGGGCCGCACTCAGCGATTCCACAAAACCGAACTGGTAGGGCAGGATGGCGATCACACCGTCGGTGAACTGTTGCAGCAACTGCAGCACGTTGAGGTTGGGCCGCTGGGCCCGGTCCACCAGCGAATAGATCAGCACCTCGTTGCCCGCCGCCACCACAGCACGCACCGCGCCCGACACCAGCGCGCTGGTGAAGGCACTGTCGAGTTCGGCGGCCAGCAAGCCAATCACCCGGCTGCGCCCGCCTGACAGCTTCTGCGCGCTGCGGTTGGCCACATACCCCATGTCGTTGGCCAGCTTGAGGATGGCGTCGCGGGTGCTGCGCGAGACACCGGGCTGGTGGTTCATCGCACGGGATGCCGTCATGGCGGAAACCCCTGCGGCGGTGGCAATTTCGGCCAAGGTCGGTGTGGTTTTGGGCATGGGGTCGGGCAACGGTATGGCTAACGGTAAGAGCGATTGTCCACCACGGTAGCTAAGGGTTTCGCCTGATTCGCTTTCATAACGTTAGCGCTAACGTAGCAACCCATGTCTGCACTTTTGCCCTACCAAGATGCCCGGCATCCCATCCCCCAGCGGGTCGCCGACCTGCTGGCGCGCATGACCCTGGCCGAAAAAACCGCCCAGATGCACGCCTTCTGGCTGGTGCTGTCCGAAGACGGCGAACACCAGGTGCGGCCCGGCGAGGCCTTCATTGGCCGCAGCGACCCCGCCGAAGTGCGCCGCCGCCTGGCCCACGGCCTGGGCCAGATCACCCGCCCGCTGGGCACCCACGGCGTGGATGCGGCCAGCGGCCTGCGGGCGCTGAACTGGCTGCAGCGCACCCTGCGCTTCGAGACCCGGCTCGGCATTCCGGCCATTGCGCACGAAGAATGCCTGGTGGGCCTGATGACCCGCGACGGCACACTGTTCCCGTCCGCCCTGGCGATGAGCGCCACCTGGAACCCGGCGCTGGTCGAGCAGGTGGGCACGCAGATCGGCCTGGAATGCCGCGCCGTGGGCTGCCACCAAGGCCTGGCCCCGGTGCTGGACGTGTCGCGCGATGTGCGCTGGGGCCGTACCGAAGAAACCCTGGGCGAAGACCCGTACCTGGTCGGCGTGCTGGCCACCCGCTACGTGCGCGGCCTGCAGGGGCCGCAGCGCGATGTGCTGGCCACGCTGAAGCATTTTGTCGGCCACTCGGCCAGCGAGGGGGCACGCAACCACGCACCCGTCAACCTGGGTTGGCGGGCGCTGAACGACACGTTTTTGCTGCCGTTCGAGATGGCCGTCAAACAGGCTAACGCGGGCTCGGTGATGCCCGCGTACCACGACATCGACGGCGAGCCGGTGCACGTATCCACCCACTTGCTCACCGAGGTGCTGCGCACGCAGTGGGGCTTTGACGGCCTGGTGGTGGCCGATTACGTAGGCGTGAGCCTGCTGTACCAGCACCACGGCGTAGCCGGCGACGCAGCCGAAGCGGCAGCGCTGGCCTTCAACGCCGGGCTGGACATGGAGCTGCCCGGCGACGACTGCGCCCAACGCCTGGCCACCGCCATTGAGCGCGGCCTGCTCAGCATGGCCAAGGTGGATGAAATCGTCGCCCGGGTGCTGACCGAGAAGTTCCGCCTGGGCCTGTTCGAGCGCGACTTTGCCGACCACCCTTTTGTGCCACTGCGCCAACCCGCTGCCCGCCAGGCCGCGCTGGACGTGGCCCGCCAGTCCATCGTGCTGCTGGAGAACAACGGCATCCTGCCGCTACAACCATCGAAACAGCCGCAGATCGCGCTGATTGGCCCCACCGCCGCCGACCCCATGGCCCTGCTCAGCGGCTACAGCTTTCCGGCCCACCTGATCCTGCAAGACAAGACCGAGGGCACCGACCACATCGTCACCCCGCTGCAAGGGCTGCAGGCGGTGTTTGGCGCGGCTAATGTGCACTACGCACAGGGTTGTGCGATTTTGGAAGAGCGGCGCAGCGGCGCGCCGGTGTTCCCCGGCGATGTGGCCCCTGCCGGAGTGGCGCGGGTGTCGCCCGTATCGCAAGGCACCGATGGCATGGCCGAGGCCGTAGCCTGCGCCCAGACGGCGGACGTGGCCATCGTCTGCGTGGGCGACCTGGCGGGCTTGTTCCAGACCGGCACCGTGGGCGAAGGCTCGGACACCGATTCGCTGGACCTGCCCGGCGTGCAGCAGCAATTGCTGGAGCGCATCGTGGCCACCGGTACCCCCACGGTGGTGGTGCTGATGGCCGGGCGGCCCTACCACCTGGGCGGGCTGGAAAGCCGCGTGGCCGCCTACCTGATGGCCTTTGCGGGCGGGCAAGAGGGCGGCACGGCACTGGCCGAAGTGCTGGCCGGGCTGCAGGAGCCGTCGGGGCGCATGACCGTGTCGGTACCCACCAGTGCCGGGGCCATGCCGTATTTTTACAACCATTCGCTCAAGAGCGGCGGCACGCCCATCGCCTTGCATTTCGGCAGCCGCTACCCGTTTGGCCACGGCCTGGGCTACAGCCAGTTTGCCTACCGCAATCTGGTGCTGGAGAGCGACTTGGTGGACCTTGCCGACGGTGATGTCCGCGTGCAGTGCGAGGTGGCCAACACCGGTAGCCGCCCCGGCGTGGCAGTAGTGCAGCTGTATGTGCGCGACCGGCTGGCCTCGGTGGTGCGGCCGGTAAAAGAGCTCAAGGCCTTCCAGCGCGTGGAATTGGCGGCAGGGCAGGTGGCGCGGCTATCTTTTAGCGTGCCGGTGGACATGCTGTGCTTCACCCATCCGAACGGTCAGCGCTGCGTGGAGCCGGGTTGGTTCGACGTGATGGTCGGCCCGTCTAGTGCCGACACCCCGCTGACCACCGCGGTGCAGGTGCTGGGCGATGCCCCCCGCATGCTGGGCCGCGACTGGCGCATGGAAAGCAGCTGCAGCGTCCACTTGGAAATTTAAGTGCCAAATCGGCCTCTAGCGCAATAATTACCTACGCCATACGCTATCAAAACAGTAGTAAACCCCTGGATGCAAACAACAGCCTGTAGCCGCGCGATACCGCACTAGACTTCGTCACATCCACCCCTCTTATCCACTTTTTACCCAGAAACCTCACCATGCAAGACCATCTACCCCTAGATTTTCGTACCGGGCTGTTCGTGGGGCGCCTGCAGTTGCCTGCGGGCCCTACCCCGGTGGTGCTGCAAGCCGGCCGCGTGATCGACGTGTCGGCCATTGCAGCCACCGTATCGCAGCTGCTGGCCCTGTGGCCCTGCGACATCTCTGCCGGAGTGGACCTGGGGGATATTGCCGACCTGGCACTGCAACCCACCTGGGAAACCGGGAAAGACGGGCAAGGCGAAGCCACGGGCATCCGCCTGCTGGCGCCGGTGGATCTGCAGGTGGTCAAGGCCAGCGGGGTGACCTTTGCGGTGTCTGCCGTAGAGCGGGTGATCGAGGAACGGGCCCGGGGCGATGCCCAAGCCGCGCAGGCCCTGCGGGCTTCGCTGAGTGCGCGCATCGGCGGCGACATCCGCGCCGTGCAGCCCGGCTCGGCGACCGCGGCGCACCTGAAAGAGGTGCTGATTGCCGACGGCCTGTGGTCGCAGTACCTGGAGGTGGCGATTGGGCCGGATGCCGAGATTTTCACCAAGGCACCGGTGCTGTCGTCGGTGGGTTGGGGCGACTACGTGGGCGTGCGCTCGGACAGCGCCTGGAACAACCCCGAACCCGAAGTCGTGCTGGTGGCCGACGCCACGGGCCGCGTGCTCGGGGCCACGCTGGGCAACGATGTTAACCTGCGCGATATCGAAGGCCGCAGCGCCTTGCTGCTGGGCAAGGCCAAAGACAACAACGCCTCGTGCGCGCTGGGCCCGTTCATCCGCCTGTTTGATGGCGGCTTTGGCATCGACGATGTACGCCGCGCCGAGGTGCAGCTGGAGATCACCGGGGACGACGGCTTTCGCCTCACCGGGGGCAGCTCGATGTCGCTCATCAGCCGCGACCCGCTGGAGCTGGTACGCCAGGTGGTGGGCAAGAGCCACCAGTACCCCGACGGCTTTGCGCTGTTTTTGGGCACCATGTTCGCGCCCATCCAGGACCGGGGGGCGGTGGGCCAGGGCTTTACCCACCAGGTCGGCGACGTAGTGCGGGTGGCCAGCGAACGGCTAGGCACCTTGGTCAACCGGGTCCGCACCTGCGAAGAGGCACCGCCCTGGACGGACGGCATCACCGCGCTGATGCTGAACCTGGCCCGCCGCAATCTGTTGCGCTGACACCATGCACAACCACACCCTCTACCCCAGCCTGGCGGGACAGCGCGTCGCCATTACCGGTGGTGCCAGCGGCATTGGCGCGGCACTGGTCACGGCCTTTGTACGCCAGGGCTGCGAGGTGCATTTTCTGGACCGCATGGCACCTGCCGTGGCCCCCGAATCGGCCCAATTCCACCTGTGCGACCTGCAAGACACCGAGGCCATCGCCCGTACCTTTGCGGCCATCGGCCCACTGGACGTGCTGGTCAACAACGCAGGCAACGACGACCGCCACACGCTGGCGCAGGTGACCCCCGCCTACTTTGACGACCGCATCGGGGTCAACCTGCGCCACCTGCTGTTTTGCTCCCAGGCGGTGGTGGGCGGCATGCAGGCCCGCGGCGGCGGCGCCATCATCAACTTTGGCTCTATCGCCTGGCACCTGGGGCTAGAGAACCTGGTGCTGTACGAAACGGCCAAGGCGGGCATCGAAGGCATGACCCGGGCGCTGGCCCGCGAGCTGGGCAGCCACCACATCCGGGTCAACTGCATCCTGCCCGGCAACGTCGAAACCCCGCGCCAGGCCCAGTGGTACACGCCCGAGGGCGAGGCCGCCATCATTGCCGCCCAGTGCCTGAAAGAACGCATCCAGCCCGCTGACATCGCCGCCATGGCCTTGTTTCTGGCCTCCGCCGATGCCCGCATGTGCACCGGCCACAACTACTGGGTCGATGCCGGCTGGCGCTGAACCCGAACCGAAGCAAAGCCCACCATGACCACCACCCCACCCGCTACCACCCGCCGCTTCCGCTCCCAGGACTGGTTTGACGCGCCCGGCCACATCGACCTGGCCGCGCTGTACCTGGAGCGCTTCATGAACTACGGCATCACCCCGGCCGAATTGCGCTCGGGCCGCCCCATCATCGGCATCGCCCAGACCGGCTCGGACCTGAGCCCCTGCAACCGGGTCCACATCCAGCTGGCCAGCCGCATCCGCGATGGCATCCGCGACGCGGGCGGCATCCCGATGGAGTTCCCGATGCACCCCATCTTCGAGAACTGCCGCCGCCCTACCGCCGCGCTGGACCGCAACCTGGCCTACCTGGGGCTGGTCGAAATCCTGCACGGCTACCCGATCGACGCGGTGGTGCTGACCACCGGCTGCGACAAAACCACCCCGGCGGGCATCATGGCCGCCTCCACGGTGGATATCCCGGCCATGGTGTTCTCGGGCGGGCCGATGCTGGACGGCTGGCACAACGGCGCTTTGGTCGGCTCGGGCACGGTGATCTGGCAAAGCCGCCGCCGCCTGGCCGCGGGCGAAATCACCGAAGAAGAATTTTTGGAGGCCGCCTGCGCCTCGGCCCCGTCCGTAGGCCACTGCAACACCATGGGCACGGCATCCACCATGAACGCCATTGCCGAGGCACTGGGCCTGTCGCTCACCGGCTGCGCAGCCATTCCCGCCGCCTACCGCGAACGCGGCCAGATCGCCTACGCCACCGGTAGGCGCATCGTCGAGCTGGCTTATGCCGACGTGCGGCCCAGCCACATCCTGACCCGCGAGGCATTTCTGGACGCGATCACCGTCACCGCCGCCATTGGCGGCTCCACCAACGCCCAGCCGCATCTGATGGCCATGGCCCGCCACGCCGGGGTAACGCTGACCGCCGACGACTGGAGCCAGGGCTACGACGTGCCGCTGCTGGCCAACGTGCAGCCCGCAGGCCAGTTTCTGGGCGAACGCTTCCACCGCGCGGGCGGCGTGCCCGCCATCATGTGGGAGCTGCTGCAGGCCGGCCGCCTGCACGCCGAGCGGCCTACCGTCACCGGCCGCAGCATGGCCGACAACCTGCAAGGCCGCGCCAGCCCCGACCGCGAGGTCATCCACGCCTATGCCGAGCCGTTGCGCGCGCAGGCCGGGTTCCTGGTGCTGTCGGGCAACCTGTTTGACTTTGCGATCATGAAAACCAGCGTCATCTCGGACGACTTCCGCCAGCGCTACCTCAGCACGCCGGGCGCAGAAGACGTGTTCGAATGCCGCGCCGTGGTGTTTGACGGTTCGGACGACTACCACGCCCGCATCAACGACCCGGCGCTGGGCATCGACGAGCATTCCATCCTGGTCATCCGGGGGGCCGGGCCGCTGGGCTGGCCGGGCTCGGCCGAGGTCGTCAACATGCAGCCGCCCGACCACCTGCTGAAACGCGGCATTACCAGCCTGCCGACCCTGGGCGATGGCCGCCAGTCGGGCACGGCCGACAGCCCGTCCATCCTCAACGCCGCCCCCGAAAGCGCCGCAGGCGGCGGCCTGGCCTGGCTACAGGACGGCGACATGGTGCGGGTGGATTTGCGCCGGGGCCAGTGCAACGCGCTGGTCGACGCTGCCGAGATTGCCCGCCGCAAGCTGCTGCCGCCGCCGCCTATTCCTGCCAGCGCCACCCCGTGGCAGCAGCTGTACCGCGAGAAAACCGGCCAGCTGGACGGCGGCGGTGTATTGGAGTTTGCATTGCAGTACCGCGGTATCGCCACGACCACCCCACGCCACAACCACTAGGGCTTGTGGCACACCCCCAGGCTGCAGTGCTTCGCATCTTTCGCCAACCCCCCTCTTATCTGTTTGAAAAACAGATAAGACATGCAGGGGGCGATGCCAGCAGCCTGGCAAAGCCAGTTCTGCGGCATCCCTGGAAAGCGCGCGTTCTGGCTGGACGTTGGATTCCTAAGAGTCAAATATGCTGCTAGCGTATATTTCGCCTGCGCTAGCAGCTCTGTTTTTTATAGCGTTCGCTGCACGTCCACCACCACCCGCCCGCGCACACTGCCCTGGAGCAGCTCGGCCCCTGTGGCCACGGCGGCATCCAGGCCGATCTCGCGGGTCATGGCCTCCAGTTTGGCAATGTCCAGGTCTTGCGCCAGGCGCTGCCAGGCTTGCTGGCGCAGGGGCAGGGGGCACATCACGCTGTCGATGCCGTACAGGCTGATGCCGCGCAGGATGAACGGGGCCACGCTGGCCGGGAAATCCATGCCGCCCGCCAGCCCGCAGGCCGCCACGGCCCCGGCGCGGCGGGTGGTGGCGCAGGCGTTGGCGAGAGTGTGGCTGCCCACGGTATCGACCACACCGGTCCAGCGCTCCTTACCCAGCGGCTTGCCGGGCGCGCTGAGCTCGGCCCGGTCGATGATGCGTGTGGCACCCAGTGCGTGCAGGTAATCGGCCTCGGCCAGGCGGCCGGTACTGGCCACCACGGTGTAGCCCAGTTGGGCCAGCAGGGCGATGGCCACGCTGCCCACGCCGCCATTGGCCCCGGTGACCAAAATCTCGCCGTCTGCCGGGCGGATGCCGTGTTTTTCCAGGGCCAGCACGCACAGCATGGCGGTGTATCCCGCCGTGCCGATAGCCATGGCCTGGCGGGTGCTGAATGCCGGGGGCAAGGCCACCAGCCAGTCGCCGGGCACGCGGGCCTGCTGGGCCAGGCCGCCGCTGTGGGTTTCGCCCACGCCCCAGCCGTTCAAAATCACTTTATCGCCGGGCTTCCAGGCCGAGTGCGCGCTGTGCGTGACCGTGCCCGCAAAGTCGATGCCCGGCACCAGCGGGAAGCGCCGCACCACGGGTGACGCGCCAGTGAGGGCCAGGCCGTCTTTGTAGTTGAGGGTGGACCACTCGACCCGCACGGTGACATCGCCGTCGCCAAGGTGGCTGTCGTCAATGTCCTGCAGCGCAGCGCGGTAGCCGCTATCGTCCTTGGTGACCAGAATGCCTGTGAACATAGGGTTGTCTCCTGATGGTTATTTTTAAGCCAAATCGGCCTCTAGCGCAGATTCCACCTGCGCCAGCAGCTATCTTTTTAGGACTACACCCAGCATTCAGCCAGAACGCACACCTTCCAGAAACACCGCAGAACTGGCTTTGCCAGGCTGCTGGTGTTGCCCCCTGCAAGGGGGTTGGCGAAAGATGCGCAGCACTGAAGCCTGGGAGTGCGCAGTTACGCTCGAGAATACCCCGATGGCAAATCCCTTACCCGATGCCGAAGCGCTCTTTTTCGACGGCACCCAGCGGCTCACCGCAGGCGATGCCTTGGGTGCCGAAACCTGCCTGCGGGCAGCGCTGGTACTGGCACCGACCCTGGCCGAGGCGCATGCCAACCTGGGGCTGGCGCTGGAAGCGCGCGGCGCACTGGCCGAAGCCGCAGACAGCTACCGCACCGCCATCGCCCACAACCCCACGCTGCCGCAAACCTGGGTGAACCTGGCCGGGGTGCTGCTGCTGTTGCGCCAGCTCAATGAAGCCGAAATCGCCTGTGCCCAGGCGCTGCGACTGCGACGCGACGACCCCGATGCCTGGTGCAACCTGGGCGCGGTCTATGCCCGCATGGGCCTGGAGCTGGAATCCGAAGAAGCCTGCCGCGAGGCCATCTTTCTTGCGCCAGGCCACGCCAAGGCCCGCTTCAACCTGGCCTATCTGCTGCTGCGACAGGGCCGCTGGGAGGGTGACGAAGGAGGCTGGGCGCAGTTTGAATCGCGCGACTGGTACGCCGCCCTGGCGCGGCGTTTGGCCTGCCCTCGCTGGCAGGGCGAGCCGCTGGCGGGCCGGTCGGTGCTGGTGGGTTTTGAGGCCGGGCATGGCGATATGCTGCAGTTTGGCCGCTACTGCGCAGAACTGAAGGCGCGTGGGGCCGGGCGCGTGACCCTGCTGTGCCACCCGCCGCTCAAGCGCCTGCTGGCCACGCTGCCCGGTGTGGATGCATTGGTGGGCTTTGACGAAGACCTGCCGCCCCCCGATTCCTTCGAGTGCTGGACGCCATTGCTGAGCCTGCCAGCGCTGTGCCAGACGCGATTGGACACGGTGCCCGCCACCCTGCCCTACCTGCATGCAGAACCCTCGCTGATGGCTGCGTGGGCACCGCACATGCCGACCACCGGGCTCCGGGTGGGCCTGGTGTGGAAGGGCAATCCGCGTTTTGAAAACGATGTCGAACGCTCGCTGCCCCATCTGGCCACGCTGGCCCCCCTGGCGGCGGTGGCGGGCGTGGCCTTCATCGGCCTGCAAAAAGGCGCGGGGGAGGATGAATGTGCGCCCTGGGTGGCCACATCGCTGGGCGCGCAGATCCAGGACTTTGCCGACACCGCAGCCATCGTGGCGCAACTGGATTTGCTCATCAGCGTGGACACCGCCGTGGCGCATCTGGCGGGCGCTTTAGGCAAGCCCTGCTGGGTTCTGCTGCCCGACTACCTGCCCGACTGGCGCTGGTTGACCGATCGTACCGATTCACCCTGGTATCCCGAGGTCACGCGCTTGTTTCGCCAACCGGCGGGCGGTGGCTGGGGGCCGGTGGTGGCGGACGTGGCCGCAGAATTACAGGCGTTTGCGGCGCGGGGTTTTGACCGGTAGTGACACGCTGGTGGCGCGCTCCAGCTCGTTCGCAATGGTGCGGTTTTTGCTGTCCATGGCGTGCTCGAACATGGCACGGCCCGCTGCATCCGGGTCGCCCGAAGCGATGGCAGCGACGATAGGACGGTGCTCGTTGGCGGTGATGGGCATGAGCCAGCTGTCGGCCAGGTTCAGGCGGCGAAACAGCGACAGTTCCTTGATCAGCTTGCGGTAGATCTCGGTGAGCTTGCGGTTGCCCGCCAGCTCGACCAGGCGGTCGTGGAACTTCAGGTTCAGCAGATGGTAGGTGTAGGCATCCTGGGCCTTCACCTGGCGCTCCATATCGGCCACCAGGGCCTTGATTTCCTTGAGCTGCACCGCTGTGATGTGCACCGCCAGCTGGCGGCCCACCAGCTCGTCCAACGTGGCGCGCAGATCAAAAATCTCGATGGCTTCTGCGGTGGGGATGTCGCGCACAAACACGCCCCGGTTCTTCTCCACGCGCAGCAGGCCGCCTTCTTCGAGCATGCGAAAGGCTTCGCGCACCGGACCGCGGGATACGCCCAGTTTCAGGGCCAGTGCGGCCTCGATCAGCTTGGTGCCAGGGGCGTATTCGCCCACCAAAATCGCCCTCTCCAGCTCCTGCTGCACCACGCTGGTGAGGGAGCTGGTCTGGAGCAGGGCGATAGCGGAATGGGTGGGATGGGGCACGGCAGACATACCCTGAATTTAATCTACTTTATGTTACTGACAACCCGTGCAACAGCGAGAACGCATCCCTTCCAGAAACACCGCAGAACTGGCTTTGCCAGGCTGCTGGTGTTGCCCCCTGCAAGGGGGTTGGCGAAAGATGCGCAGCACTGTAGCCTGGGGGTGTGCCCAGTTACTTTGCGGTCATCGACGCGACCGGAGGGCCCTTGAAACGGCGGCGTTCAAAGCCGAACCAGACCACCGCCGTCAGCACCAGAAAGGCCAGCGTGATCTGCAAGGCCGCGTCGTTGGGTGGCTGCACGCCCAGGAACAGGATGAGTACGGCACTCAAGCTCACCAGCAAAGCCACCAGGCGGAACACCGGCCCCATGTTCCACGGGCCCATCTTGGTCCAGGTCTTGCCGTAGGCCAGGCCACCCAGAGCGATCGGCAGGCCGTAAGAGATAAAGATGAAGATCACCGTGACCGACACGATGGTGGTGTAGGCGGGGGTGTACAGGGTGAACAGCACGGCGATGGTGCAGGCCGTCCAGATGGCGGCCACAGGGGATTTGAGCGTGGCGTGAACGGTCTTCAACGCGTTGGAAGCGGGCAGACCGCCGTCACGGGCAAACGCAAAGATCATGCGCGAGGCCGAAGTCACCGTGGCCAGGCCGCACAAGAATTGCGAGGCAGTGATGGCCCAGTACAAAACATTTTTCAGGCCCACCGGCAGCACCGCGTCCATGGTGCCAAAAAACACGTTGCCGCCCGAGGCCGCGGCCTTGTCCATGTCGGGGATGGCAATCACAAACGCGCACAGCATCAGGTAACCAAACAGCGACGAATACAGCACCGAAGTCACGATGCCTTTGGGCACGGCGCTGGACGCTCCCACGGTTTCTTCGGCGGTGTGGGCCGATGCATCAAAGCCGGTGATGGTGTAGATCGGCAGCAACAGGCCCAGGCCGAACAGCAGCCACATGCTTTGCGTGGCGGGCCAGACATCGCCACCCGTGGGGCCGCTGTAATTCTTAAAGCTGAACAGGCGCGACACATCCCAACTGGGCGCATAGGCCAGCAAGGCCACGGTCAGGGCGATGGCGGTGGCGAAGATCAGGTAGCCGCTGATGTCGGTCAGAAACGCTGTCAGCTTGATACCCACGTGGTTGGCCAGGGCTTGCACAGCGGTGATGCCCACCACGAATGCGGCCTGGGTGGCAAAGTTGGGTTCCCACCCCAAGCTGGTGCCAAACGCACCCATAAAGAAATAAAACGTGCCGACGTTGATGGCCCCCAGCACCGTGACCAGGCCCAGCAGGTTCAGCCAGGCGGTCAGCCAGCCCCAGCCGCGCCCGCCCAGAATCGAGCTCCAGTGGTACAGGCCGCCCGCAGTGGGAAAGGCAGAGCCTATCTGCGCCATGCCCAGCGCAAACACCAGGCTGATGGCGCTGCCCACCAGCCAGCCGATGCCAATGGCCGCGCCGCCCACCCCCGAAATGCCTTGCGACAGCGAGTTAATGCCACCCGACAAAATACAAATGATGGAAAAGGAAATCGCGAAGTTGGAAAACGGATTCATCGTGCGCGACAGCTCTTGCTTGTAGCCCATGCTTTGCAGCACGCTGGCATCGTCGGCAACCTGTTGGGGCGATAGTGGCATCGGGTACCTCTCAAAAAAGATGAATGGAAAATGAACACACGCACATCCCATGCCTGATCTTGAGAGCGCCAGAGCGCGAGACGATGGAAGCTGCCCTGGCGGTGTAACCGCGATAGGCCACCAAGGCAAGATAAAAATGCAGATTGTTAACAATCTACAGAATTGCAATTGACAAGCACCGGGCGACGCGCTTGAATACAAGGACTAAAAATACAGCGAGAGACAAGATGGCTACAACTTTCCCCCTGCACCCGGCCCTGGCCGCGCTGCAAACCGCCGGTGCTGCCAAGGTCAAGGTCGCGGTGGCCGACATTGACGGCGTGCTGCGCGGCAAGTACCTGCACATCGACAAGTTCATGGGCGCAGCTGAGGCCTACCCAGCGGGTGGCTTCGGCTTTTGCGACGTGGTGCTAGGCTGGGACATGGCAGACACCTGCTACGACAACACCACCGTCACCGGCTGGCAGCATGGCTTCCCCGACGCGCTGGCCCGGCTCGACCTGGACACCGCCCGCAACGTGCCCTGGGACGACAAGGTGCCATTTTTTCTGGGCGAATTTGTGCTGGCCGATGGGTCGCCGCACCCGCTGTGCCCGCGCCAAACCCTGAAAAAAGTGCTCAAGCGCGCCGAGAAAATGGGTTTCCAGGTGATGACGGGCATGGAGTTCGAGTGGTTCAACTTCCTGGAAACGCCGCAAACCTGGGCCGACAAAAAAGGTGTGGGGGCCACGCCGCTCACGCCCGGCATGTTTGGCTATTCGCTCTTGCGCATGAACCAGAACCGGCCCTTCTTCAACGCGCTGATGGACGAGATGCTGGCCTTTGGCGTGCCCATCGAAGGCCTGCACACCGAAACCGGGCCTGGCGTGTTCGAGGTGGCGATTGGTTTCAGCGAAGCGCTGGCACAGGCCGACCGGGCGATTCTGTTCAAAACCGGGGCCAAGGAAATCGGTGCCCGCTTCGGCATCATGCCCAGCTTCATGGCCAAGCCGCACCAGAATATGCCGGGCTGCAGCGGGCACATCCACCAAAGCCTCATGAAATTAGGTGATGAGGGTAAAAACAACCTGTTTTTCGATGCGGCCAGCCCGCGCAAAATGAGCCCGCTGTTCGAGAGCTACCTGGCCGGGCAGGTGGCCTGCCTGATGGAATTCGGCCCGATGATCTGGCCCACCATCAACAGCTACAAGCGCCTGGTCGATGGCTTCTGGGCGCCGGTCAAACCCACCTGGGGCATCGACAACCGTACCGCCAGCTTCCGCGTGATTGCAGGCAGCCCCAAAGCTACCCGGTTGGAAACCCGCTGCCCCGGGGCCGATGTGAACCCCTACCTGGCCATGGCCGCGGTGATCGCCGCCGGGCTGGACGGCGTGGAGAAGGGCCTCAAGCTCACCACGCCACCTATCACCGGCACCAACGGCGGCGCGGAGCACATCGCCCGCGCCCCCCGCACGCTGATCGAAACCACCCGCAACTTCCAGCAGTCCAGCATCGCCCGCGACTGGTTGGGCGACGCATTCGTGGACCACTTCGCCGCCACCCGCGAATGGGAGTGGCGTCAGTGGCTGGATGCGGTGACCGACTGGGAAATGAAACGTTATTTTGAAATCATCTGAAACACACCATGACCATCTCCTCCTTCGCCTTCCCCACGCCGATCAAATTCGGCCCCGGTGCCCGCAAACTCGTGGCCCAGCATCTCATTGACCTGGGCCTGCAACGCCCGCTCATCGTTACGGACAAGGCGCTGGCCGCGCTGCCGGTGATGGCCGAATTTTTGACCCACCTGCAGGAGCTGGACGTGGCCGTGTTCAGCGGCGTGTTCGGCAACCCGACCTGCCGCCAAGTGATGGATGGCGCGACGGCGTTCAAAGCCCACCAAGCCGACTGCGTGATCGGCTTTGGCGGCGGCGCGGCGCTGGACGTGGCCAAGGTGGTGGGCATTCCGGCCACGCACCCCGGCGACATCCTGGAATACGTGTGGGACCACCCGCAGGTGCGCCCCATCACCCAGCCACTGCCCTACTTTGTGGCCCTGCCCACCACCTCGGGCACCGGCTCGGAAGTGGGCCGCTCCAGCGTGGTAAGCGAGAACGACACCCACCTCAAACGCGTGGTGTTCAGTGCCCACATTTTGGCCAAGACCGTGTTTGCCGACCCCGAGCTCACTCTGGCCTTACCCGCCCACGTGACGGCCGCCACCGGCATGGACGCGCTCACCCACAACATTGAGAGCTACCTGTCGCCCGCCTACCACCCACTGTGCGACGGCATTGCGCTGGAAGGCACACGCATCGCCGCTGCCGCCCTGCGCACGGCAGTGCGTGAGCCCGGCAACCTGCAGGCCCGCGGCGACATGATGATGGCCTCGATGATGGGCGCGATTGCGTTCCAGAAAGACCTGGGCGCGGTGCATTCCTGTGCCCACGCCCTGGGTGCCGTGTGCGACCTGCACCACGGACTGGCCAACGCGCTGATGATCGACACCGTGATGGCCTGGAACTACGCCGCTGTGCCGCACAAGTTCGACGAGCTGGCCCATGTGTGCAAAGTGCTTGGCGGCGGCCCGGCCTTTGTCGCCTGGCTGCGCCAACTCAAGGCAGACGTAGGCATCACCACCCGGCTGGCCGACTTTGGCGTGAAACCCGAGCACCTGCCGCGCTTGGTGGAAATCGCCACCGCCGACATGTGCCACCAGACCAATCCGCGCCCCTGCACGGCAGCGGATTTCGAGGCGCTGTTTCGGGAGGCGATGTGACTTTTCAGCCAAAGGACCGTTTGAAGATCGGCATCAGCGCTTGCTTTTTGCACCCCGACCTGGCGCGTGCTGCATTTGCCAAAAAGACGTTGCAGTACGTAGAGCAGTCTATGGCGCACTGGATCATGTCCGGCGGCGCACTGCCGGTGATGGTGCCGTCGCCGGTGGGCGACACTGCGCGCGGCGAGATTGGCTTTGACGACTACGCCCACTGGCTGGACGGTCTGGTACTGCACGGCGGGGCCGACGTGTGGCCCGGCAGCTACGGCGAGACCCCGCTGCAGGAGCGCTGGAGCGGCGACCGCATCCGCGACGGCTACGAGCAGGCCCTGGTGCGCGCCTTCGTAGCCGCAGGCAAGCCGGTGTTTGGCGTATGCCGGGGCCTGCAGCTGATCAACGTGGCGTTTGGCGGCACGCTGTACCAGGACATTGCCACGCAGCGCCCCGAGGCCGTATTGCACCGCGATGCCGATGCCTACGACCACCACTTCCACGACCTAGAAATAATGCCTGAAACACGGCTTAGCGCACTCATTCCTTACGCTAATAGCTACAAAATTAATAGCATTCACCACCAAGGCATCAAAGACCTGGCCCCCGGTTTTGTGGTCGAAGCCCGCAGCCCCGAAGACGGCATGGTCGAAGCCATCCGCAGCACCGGCCCGGGTTTTGTTGCCGCCGTGCAATGGCACCCCGAATTCCACCAGCCCGGCCTGGGCACGCTGGACGACACCCCTTTGCTCACCGACTTTCTGGAAGCTGCAAGAACAGCCCAGGCCGCCAAGGACACCGCATGACCACCCCAACGACATTGACTATCCACAACCCCGCCACCGGCACCCAGATTACCGAGGTGCCCGCCGACGATGCCGCCAGCGTCGCCGCCAAATACCAGGCCGCCCGCGCCGCCCAACCCGCCTGGGCGGCCACGCCGATGCCGCAGCGCCTGGCTTGCGTGGCCCGTTTCCGCAGCGCTGTGGTGGCCGGGTTGGAGACCCTGGCCGCCACCATGACGGCCGAGACCGGCAAGCCCATTGCCATGTCACGCAATGAGCTCAATGGCCTGCTGGGCCGCATCGACTTCTTCCTGGCTGAGGCCGAGACCAGCACCGCCACCCAAACCGTGTTCCATGAGGGTGGTATGACCGAGCAGATCCAGCACATCCCGCTGGGCGTGGTGGCCAATATCTCGGCCTGGAACTACCCCTGGTTCGTCGGCTGCAACGTCATCCTGCCTGCGCTGCTGACCGGCAATGCGGTGCTCTACAAGCCGTCTGAATTCGCCACGCTGACCGGCATGGCCATCGCCCGGCTGCTGCACGCTGCGGGTGTGCCAGCCGACGTGCTGGCCCTGTGCGTGGGCGGTGGCGATGTCGGTGCGGCCCTGCAGGCGCAGCCCATCGACGGCCTGTTCTTCACCGGCTCCTACGCCACCGGGGCCAAGATCGCCACCGCACTGGGCCCGCGCATGGTCAAGCTGCAGCTCGAGTTGGGCGGCAAGGACCCGACCTACGTCTGCGACGACGCGAACCCCGCCACCGCCGCCGCCTCCCTGGCCGACGGCGCGATGTACAACACCGGCCAAAGCTGCTGCGCGGTGGAGCGCATCTACGTGCACGAAAAAGTGTTTGATGCCTTTGTGGCCGCGTTTGTGGACACGGTGCGCGGCTTCAAGGTGGGCGACCCGATGGCAGACGACACCTACATCGGCGCCATCACCCGCGCCGCCCAGCTTGACGTGCTGGACGCACAGGTGGCCGATGCCGTGGCCAAGGGTGCCAAGCTGCTCACCGGCGGCACGCGCCTGGCGGGCAACAGCTTCGCCCCCACCGTGCTGGTCAACGTCAACCACAGCATGGATTTGATGCGCGAGGAAAGCTTCGGCCCCGTCATTGGCATCCAAAAAGTAGCCAGCGATGCCGAGGCCGTAGCTCTGATGAACGACACGCGCTACGGCCTGACGGCGGGTGTATTCACCCCCGACGAGGCCCGCGCCCGCGCCGTGCTGGCCCAGGTAAACGCCGGTAGCGTCTACTGGAACTGCTGCGACCGCGTCAGCCCCCGCCTACCCTGGAGCGGCCACGGCGATTCGGGCGTGGGCCTGACGCTTTCGACCTATGGCATCCAGACGTTTACCCGGCCCAAAGCCTGGCATCTGCGGCAAGTTTAAGCATCAAATAGGCCTCTAGCCTATATATTGATTGCGCTATTTGCTACAAATAAAGTAGCAAATATCCCGTTTTCATTACAGGGGTATTACCTTCATCTGTATCTTTCGATGTGATTTAGATATATCTTAAAATTATCTAAACCGCATCGAAAGAACCTATGCCCCATTTTGAAGAACGCACCGAACACCCTGAACACGGCGGCCCCCGCCATGGGCACGCGAACCACCACCACCCGCACGGTCACCACCATGGCCACCACGTGCGTGGCGAACATCCGCATCCCGGCGGTGAGCACGTCGGACGCGGTGGTCGCCACGGCGGCGGGCCGGGCCGGGTGTTTGGCCATGGCGGCCTGCGCCTGGTGCTGCTGCAACTGATCGCCGACAAGCCCCGCCACGGTTACGAGCTGATCAAGGAAATCGGCGACCGTCTGGGCGGCAGCTACAGCCCCAGCCCTGGCGTGATCTACCCCACGCTGACCCTGCTGGAAGAGCTGGGCTACACCACCATGGCCGAGAGCGGTGGCGGCCGCAAGCTCTACAGCATCACCGACGCAGGCCAAGCCTTTCTGGCCGAAAACCGCACCGAAGCCAATGCCTTGCTGTCCCGCATGGCCAACGCCGACGCACCCCACCCCGGTCGCCCGCCGCAGGTGGTGCGCGCACTGGAAAACTTCAAGCTGGCAGCCCGCATGCGCCTGGGTGGAGCCCCGTTGACCGACGAACAAGCCCATGCTTTTGCCCAGATTTTGGACAACGCGGCCCAACAAATGGAAAGAATCTGAATGAACACCCCCAACCGCACCGCCACCCGCGTCCGCCATGAACTGAAGTTTCGCCAGCTCAGTGTCGTCCGCACCGAGCAACTCACACCCCATATGGTCCGCATCACATTGGGCGGGCCCGATCTAGCGGGTTTCAGTAGCCCCGGCTTTGACGACCACGTAAAGGTATTTTTTCCCGACCCAGCCACGGGTGCGCTGGTACTGCCCAGCGGTCCGCCCGGCTCGGGCGCAGCCCAAGACGGTCCGCGGCCCACCATGCGCGACTACACCCCCCGGCATTTCGACCCGCAAGCGCTGACACTGGTCATCGACTTCGCACTGCACGACGCTGGCCCGGCCACCACCTGGGCGGCACAGGCGCAGGTGGGACAGACGCTGGGTGTGGGCGGCCCGCGCGGCTCCTTCATCTTGCCAACCGACTTTGATGGCCACCTGCTGGTGGGGGACGACACCGCCATTCCAGCCATCACCCGGCGCTTGGCCGAACTACCCGCCAAAGCCCCGGCGCTGGTGCTGATCGAGGTGGACAGTCCAGCCGATGAGCAAAACCTGACCAGCGCCGCCCACACCACCGTGGTGTGGGTCCACCGCCGGGGCCAGCCACATGGCCAACAGCCGTTGCTGTTGGAGCGTTTAAAAACCCTGGCTCTGCCGCCTGGCGACATGCACGCCTGGGTCGCTTGCGAAACCCACACCGCCAAAGCCTTGCGGGTCCATCTGGTGGAAGAACGCGGCGTACAACCTCAATGGACCAAGGCCGCAGGCTACTGGCGCCAAGGCAGCGCGGCCACGCACGACAAGATAGAAGACTAGAAAGTTGCGTAAAGCTCTCTGGAGTTGACGGTCAAGAGGTGCGCTGTGAGGATTGCAGCTACATTTGCTAACAACTCCCCATGCCACCATGACTGCACTCCTGGGTCTTTCAGCAACTGTCGATACCAGCATAGGCTGCGCCTGGCTCTTTGGCATGGCGTGACACTGATGCACACCACCGAGACCCTGGCCGCCACGCAATTCCAGCAGCTGACCCAACTGGCGGCCCAACTCTGTGCCGTGCCCAGCGCCAGCCTGACGTGCATCCACCAGGGCGTGCACACCCTGGCGGCCCACACCGGTCCGACCGGATTGCTACTGGGGCAGCTGGAACTGCTGGCCGGGCAGTTATCCCCCTCGCCCGAACCGCAAATTTTGCCATTCCACAGCGACACCATTTGCCTGTGCGTTGCCACGCCCATCTGGACCCCAGACCAAGGCTGCGTCGCCGTGCTGTGGGTGATGGACCGGCAGCCACGCACGTTGAGTACCGCCCAGCAAACCGCGCTGACCAGCCTGGCAGGCCAGGTCCAGGTGCTGCTGCAATTGCAAGCATCCGAGCAGCAGTACCGCGCCTTGTTCGCACGTATGGGCCGGGCCCAACGCATGCTGAGCGCTTGCAACGAAGCGCTCGTGCGGGCAAGTAGTGAATCGGCGCTGCTACACGCCATCTGCCGCATCACGGTGGAGATTGGAAACTACAAAAACGCCTGGGTAGGCTTTGCCCAGAACGATGCCGCCCAATCCATCGTGCTGGCCGCCGATGCGGGCGAAATTGATCCAGACATGAAAACATGGCCGTTCTCGTGGTCGGTCGATTCGCCCTACGGGCAAGGACCTTCCGCGCGGTGCATACGCAGCGGTGACGTCGTGCTCGTGCCCGACATCCGCGCCGAACCCAGTTTCAAGCTCTGGCTCGCCAAGTACCCCCCCACGGAACAGCTCAGCATCGCCTGCTTGCCGCTTCGCAACGCCCAAGGCACCTACGGTGTGTTCTACCTCACGGCCACCGTCTTGCTGGACGCAGGAGCCGACGAACTGCCTTTGCTACAGCAACTGGCCAGCGACATTGCTTTTGGCATCGACCACCTGCGTGCACAGGAAACCCAGCGCGTAGCCGATGCGCAGATCCACCACCAAGCCTCGCTGCTAGACAAGGCGCAGGATGCCATCGTGGTGCGCAGCATCGACCACCGGATTTTGTTCTGGAATAAAAGCGCTGAACGCCTGTACGGCTGGACCTCCTCCGAAGTACAGGGCATGCCTATGGTGCAGCACATCTACAGCCAAAGCACGGCGGCCTTTTCAGCCGCATCCCTGGCCGTGATGGAGCAAGGCGAATGGCATGGCGAGATTGCCCAAAACCGCAAAGATGGCAGCCAGATGGTGATCGAGGCCCGCTGGACGCTGGTGCGCGACGCGCACGACCAGCCGCACTCCATCATGGCCGTCAACACCGACATCACCCAGCGCAAAGCCACCGAACGCGAAGTGCAGAAGCTGGCTTTCTACGACCCCTTGACCCACCTGCCCAACCGCCAGCTGCTGCTGGACCGCCTGGGCCACGCGCTGGCCACCAGCGCCCGCAACGGCCAGGGTGGGGCGCTGCTGTTCATCGACTTGGATAATTTCAAAACCCTGAACGACACCCTGGGCCACGACAAAGGCGACCTGTTGCTGCAACAGGTCGCCCTGCGCCTGGTGGCCTGCGTGCGCACCGCCGACACCGTGGCCCGCCTGGGCGGCGACGAGTTTGTGGTGATGCTGGAAGACCTGGACCCCGACCCGCGCGCCGCCGGGATCAAAGCCAAGCATATTGGCGAGAAAATACTGGCCGCGCTGAGCGCCCCGTACGATCTGGCCGGACACGAGTACCAAAGCACCTCCAGCATCGGCATTGCACCGTTCAGCCACCAGCCCAACACGGTGGGCGAGCTGCTCAAGCAGGCCGATATCGCCATGTACCAAGCCAAAGGGGCAGGGCGCAACACGCTGGGCTTTTTTGACCCCCAGCTGCAGGCCGAGGTGACCGCCCGCGCGGCCCTGAAGGCCGATTTGCGCCAGGCTGTAGCGCAAGGCGAGTTCTTTCTGCACTACCAGTCTCAGCACAATGCCCAGGGCGGCATGACGGGTGTCGAGGCCTTGGTGCGCTGGCGGCACCCGCAACGTGGCTGGGTGTCGCCTGCCGCCTTTATTCCACTGGCCGAAGAAACCGGTCTGATTTTGGAGCTGGGCCGCCAGGTGCTGGTCCAGGCTTGCACGCTGCTGGCCTGCTGGGGCCAACGGCCCGATACCCAGCATCTGACCATGGCCGTCAACGTCAGCTCGCGCCAATTCAAACACACCGATTTCGTGCAGCAGGTGATGGATACCATCACCGCCACCGGCGCCAACCCACAGAAGCTCAAACTGGAGCTGACCGAAAGTCTGCTGGTGGACGATATCGAGCAGGTCATCGCCAAGATGGAGGCCTTGCAGACCCAGGGCGTGGGCTTTTCACTGGACGACTTTGGCACCGGCTATTCATCGCTGTCCTACCTGAAGCGCCTGCCGCTGGACCAGCTCAAGATCGACCAGTCGTTTGTGCGCGACGTGATGACCGACCCCAACGATGCGGTGATTGCCCGCACCATCATCGGCCTGGGCCAAAGCCTGGGGTTGAACGTGATTGCCGAAGGCGTGGAAACCGCCGAGCAGCGCGACTTTCTGGCCCAGCACGGCTGCCAGGCTTTCCAGGGCTATTTCTTTGCCCGGCCTTTACCTGCGGGCCAGTTGGCGCAATCCATGGGTACACCAAGCATTCCGTGAGAACATGGTGTTACTGCGTGGCACCACGGTGTAAGCCGCCACGCCTACTCCCCTTTAGAAGTAGAAAAAGCATATGGCAGAGATACCCCGGAACGCGCTTCCCGCAGACACCCAGGCTTCCATCCACGCCCAGTTACAGGCATCTGAACAGCAGTACCGCGCGCTCTTCAACAGCAACCCTTTGCCAATATGGGTCACCGACCCGCAGGGCCATGCCATCCTGGCGGTCAACCAGGCCGCCATCGCCCGCTACGGATATTCACGGGCCGAATTTCTCAGTATGGGCCTGGATGCAATACAGGGAGAAGCCCTGCCGCCCGAGGATCCCCTGCATGCACTGCCTCGAAGCCACGTCAAAAAAGACGGCAGTGCCATTGATGTAGAGATATCCACCGACCGCCTGCAATTCAACGGCCAAGCGGCCCGCCTGGTGCTGGCGCACGACGTGACCCAGCATCTGCGCACCGAAAAAGACCTGGCCCGCCTGAGCCGTGCGCATTCCATGGTGACCGCTTGCAACGAAGCCCTGGTGCGGGCCAGCTCGGAATCCACCCTCTTGCATGAGATATGTCGAATCGCGGTGGACATCGGCGGCTACCGCATGGCCTGGGTCGGGTTTGCGCAGGACGATGCCGACAAAACCATTTTGATTGCGGCCCACGCGGGCAGCATTGCCGAGCATTTCACCGTCTGGCCCATGTCCTGGTGTTCGAACTCTCCCTACGGGCAGGGCCCGGCAGGCCGGGCGATCCGCTCGGGGGAGATGGTAGTGGTGCCCGATATTCGGCGTGAAGCCATCTTCCAGAACTGGCTGAAAGAGCCCTGGGTGGACGGTTTGCGCGGGGTGGCCAGCTTGCCCCTGCGCAGCACCGACAACGGTGCAGAGAACGGCGCAGAACGCACGCTGGGCCTGTTCTACCTGTATGCCAACACCACGGTGGACATCGCCTCCGAAGAAATCCCCCTGCTGCAGCAATTGGCGGGAGACATTGCATTTGGCATCCAGCATTTGCGCGCCCAGGAAAACAAGCGCCTGTCGGATGCCCGTATCCGGCAGCAAGCCACCGTGCTCGACCAAGCCCAGGATGCCATCGTCGTCCGCGGTATGGACCAGCGCGTGCTGTACCTGAATAAACGGGCAGAACAGCTGTACGGATGGACCGCCCTAGAGGCAGTGGGGGTCGCTTTTCTACACGAGGTGTACCGAGACCCAACCGCCGTGGCCGAAGCGCACCGTACCGTCATGGAAAAAGGTGAATGGCGGGGCGAGCTGGCCATCCACCGCAAGGACGACCAACGTATCGAAGCCGAAGTCCGTTGGACTCTGATCACCGATGCCGACAACCAACCCCATTCCATTCTGTCCATCAGCAGCGACATCACCCAGCGCAAGGCCACCGAACGTGAAATCGAAAAACTGGCTTTTTACGACACACTGACCCTGCTTCCCAACCGCCAGCTGCTGCTGGACCGCCTGGGCCACGCGCTGGCCACCAGCGCCCGCCACGGCCAGGGTGGGGCACTGCTGTTCATCGACCTGGACAACTTCAAAACCCTGAACGACACCTTGGGCCACGACAAAGGCGACCTGCTGCTGCAGCAAGTGGCCCTGCGCCTGGGCCACTGTGTGCGCAGCATGGACACCGTGGCCCGCCTGGGCGGCGACGAATTTGTGGTCATGCTCGAAGAGCTGGGGCACGACCCGATCGCGGCAGCCGAACAAGCCAAACGGGTGGGCGAAAAAATCCTGTCCACCCTGGGCGAACCCTACCAGTTGGACCAGCACGAACACCTGAGCACCTCCAGCATCGGCATCGCGCCTTTCAGCAGCAGCCCGAATACCGTGGGTGAACTGCTGAAGCAGGCCGACATCGCCATGTACCAGGCCAAAGCCGCAGGGCGCAACACCCTGCGTTTTTTTGACCCGCAACTACAGGCGGCCGTGACAGACAAAGCCGCGCTGGAAGCCGATTTGCGTCTGGCCCTGGCACAGGGAGCGCTGTTTCTGCACTACCAGACCCAGCACAATGCCCAGGGCCAGCTGACCGGTGTGGAGGCCCTGGCGCGCTGGCAGCACCCTGTGCGCGGCCTGGTATCTCCCGCCGCATTCATTCCACTAGCCGAAGAAACCGGCCTGATTCTGGAGCTGGGCCGCCAGGTGCTGCGGCAAGCCTGCACCCTGCTTGCCAGCTGGCAAGGCCACCACAGCACCCATAACCTGACCATGGCGGTGAATGTCAGCTCCCGCCAGTTCAAACACCCTGGATTTGTGCAGCAGGTGCTGGAAATCCTGCACGGCACAGGTGCCAACCCTCAACAGCTCAAGCTGGAGCTGACTGAAAGCCTGCTGGTTGACGATATCGAGCAGGTCATCGCCAAGATGGAAGCCTTGCAGGCCCAGGGCGTAGGCTTTTCACTGGACGACTTCGGCACCGGTTATTCGTCGCTGGCTTACCTGAAACGCCTGCCACTGGATCTGCTGAAGATCGACCAGTCGTTTGTTCGCGACGTGATGACCGACCCCAACGATGCGGCCATCGTGCGCACCATCATCGGCCTAGGCCAAAGCCTGGGCCTGAATGTGATTGCCGAAGGCGTGGAAACCGCTGAGCAGCGCAATTTCTTGGTCCGGCACGGTTGCCTGGCCTACCAGGGTTATCTGTTTGGGCGGCCCTTGCCCGCAGACAAGCTGTCATATGCGATGGTGCTCCCCGGCAAGCCCGCTGCGGTGCACATTGGCAAATTTATATAAAAAACGGGGTTAGCGTAGATTCCCTTTGCGTGAGGCGCTTCTCTTTTAATAGTAAATCACGGGCGAAACCGAGGTGTGTCCTTAGGCGCCGGTTTTGTTATCTCTTCTTCTAATACTTCTATTACTCCATAGTAGTAGTAGTAAGGGTGCTCCCTCACTGTGGATAAGTACTTTTAAGCCTTACAGGCCAAGTACTTAGCCTGTTTTGACGGGTGTGCGTGACTGCGCTTCTGGGGTGTACCGCCCAAATGAACAACTTTCGAAATCTGCCTCATGCTGTGGATAACTGGTGGCTTATGCCAAAACTATCCACAGGCTTTGCAGGCTGCACGCATCCCGGGCTGCGCTATGCTGCGATTTTTATTTGGAGGTGGCCTGATGCCCCGTTCGATCCTGGAAGAAGCCCATATCCATCCTGCCATCCGTGACAAGGTCACGACATCGCAACGCAGCATCGTGCAAGAGGTACAGGCAGCCGTGGCCGCCCATGCGGTAGTGGTGGTAGGCATGCGTACCAACCCGTTTCCGCGCAAGGCCCGCAAGGCGCTGGATGCGGCGCAGGTGCCGCACCATTACCTGGAGTACGGCAGCTACCTGAGCATGTGGCGTGAGCGTGGTGCCCTAAAGATGTGGACCGGCTGGCCCACCTTGCCCATGGTGTTCGTGCGGGGCACGCTAGTGGGCGGCTTCACCGATCTGGAAAAGTTGATCCAGACCGGAGGGCTAGCCGAAATGTTGCGATAGCTTTTCCTGTGTATCAGCCCTTGCGGGCAGGGTCTTCATGCTCGCCAGAGCCGCCGCGCATATGGGGCATGGCGTGCGCGTCAAACACTTTTTGCTGCTCTGGGCTGAGTACCGCGTAGAAGGCCTTGGTGGCATCGGCGCGCTTGTCCATTGCGGCATCGCGCTCGGCCCGCATGGCGCGCATTTTGTCGATGCGTTCGGGCGTGGTCAGCTTCTCGAAGTCCGCTTTGTCGGGCCGTGGGCCTTTGGCGGGCGGCTGCATGCTGGTGGTGAAGGTGGTCCATGCGCCCTCTTGGGCGGCGGTGATTTTCAGCTGCGCCTTCAACGCTGCCTGGCGCTTAAGCATGTGCTCCTGCATCTTGGCCGGGTCGTGCTGGGCCATGCCGGCAGGCGGTGGAGGAGGGGGTTCGGTGGCGGCGGCAAAAGCCATGCCGCCCATGGAGGCCAACAGACCGGCTAAAACGAGACCTTTGAAGGATGTACGGGGGGATGGCATGTGCGAACTCCTGGGTAAACAGTTGGAATATTCGCCTGCTGCCGGGATTGGCGACAGGTTGAAGATGAGTGTGGAGTGGCTTTGTAAAGTCGCCATTGCTCCGCAATAGGCCTTTGTAAAGATGAACACCCCCAGGCTTGCCCACTGCGTGTAGCAGCGCCAACCCCCTTGCAGGGGGCAACACCAGCAGCCTGGCAAAGCCAGTTCTGCGGTGTGTCTGGAAGACGTGCGTTCTGCCCGTTGGCTTCAGGCATGAAAAGAACCTCACCCCTGTAACGGCGACAATCACGGGCTCTTGTGAATCAACGCAGAAAGAATTCCCGTGTTTAAAAATGTGATGGTGTACCGCATTGGCCCTGGCTGGGCCGCTGACCTTTTGGCGATTGAAAATGCGCTGGACAAAGACCGTTTTGTGGAATGTGGCGCGAGCCAGGAAATGTCGGTCGGCTGGACCGAGCCGCGTGGAGCGGCCAACGGCCCGTTGTTGGAATCAATCGGCGGCCAGCTGATTTTGAAGCTGATGTTCGAAAGCAAAGCCGTGCCCAGCTCGGTGATCAAACGCAAATCTGAAGAGCGTCTGGCCCAGATCGAGGCCACCACCGGCCGCAAGCCGGGCAAAAAAGAGCGCAAAGAGATAAGCGAAGACGTGAAGCTGTCGCTGCTGCCCATGGCCTTCACCAAGCGTGGTGCCGTGCTGGTGTGGATCGACCCGGCCGCCCTGGTGCTGGTGGTGGATGCCGGTAGCCAGGGCCGTGCCGACGAGGTGATCACCGCCCTGGTCAAGGCGATTGACGGCTTTGCCGTGCTGCAGATCAACACCAGCCTTTCGCCCGCCACAGCCATGGCCAATTGGCTGACTACGCAGGAGCCACCCGCCGGTTTCAGCATCGACCGCGAGTGCGAACTCAAGGCGGCAGACGAATCCAAGTCGGTCGTCAAATACGCCCGCCACGCGCTGGACATCGACGAAGTGCGCCAGCACGTGGCCGACGGCAAGCTGCCCACCAAGCTGGCCATGACCTGGGAGGGCCGGGTGTCCTTTGTGCTGACGGAGAGCCTGCAGGTCAAAAAAGTGACCTTTCTGGACGGTGTGTTCGACGGCACTTCGACGGAAAAAGAAGACGGCTTCGATGCCGACGCGGCCATCGCCACCGGTGAAATGCGCCAGATGATCCCCGACCTGCTGATAGCCCTGGGCGGTGAGATGGCTCTGGGTGAGGCCGGTACCAAACCCGATGCTGCACCCTTGCAGCCGGTAAACCTAGCCGAATCGCCTTTTTAAGAAAAATAGGGCTCTAACGCATGTACTACCTACGCTAGTAGCTATATAAAAAATAGCAAACCGGTTTACCGTCCCGATAGCGCTGTCAGCGCAGGCGATAGGCCGACCCACGCGCCTGGCAGCTCGGCGTTGGCGGGTACGCCATCACCCCACATCTGCGTCTGGCGGGCACCGGCGAGCACGCTGTCGATCACCGGTACGCGGACTTCGCTTTGGATCTGCGCGGCCATACCCGCCAGGCCTGCACCGCCCAGGATGACAGCTTGCACACTGTGCTGCTCGGCCACCTCGCGGCAGGCGGTGGCCAGCAGGGCGCGGGCCGCAACCGGGTCGGCTGCCAGCTCGGCACCGGTGGCTTCCACCGTGTGGATATGGACCAATTTGTCGCCATAGCCCAGGCTGTGCGCCAGGCGCTGCAGCATGGGCTTCCAGGCCACACCGCCGGTGACCACGGCGAAGCGGCCATGCTGTGCGGCCTCGAAAAATGCCGCTTCGGCCAGGCCGGTAATGGGTGCGGCGCTGCATTCACGCAGCGCCAGCAAACCGGGGTCGCCAAAGCAGCCGATCAGCACCGCGTCGGGCGCAGGGCCGCCGTCTGCCAGCCACGCCGCCCAGGCATCCAGCGTAGCGTGTGCGGCGATGGCGTAGCTGGCTTCGCTGGAGATGTAGCGGGCACCAAAACGTGCCGTAGCCATGTGCACCGCCACATCCGGGCCGCTGGCCTGCAAGATGTGGGTACGCAGCAGCGCCGTCACGCTGTCGCTGGTATTGGGATTGATGACCAGCAGGTGGCGCATAAATCAACGGTTAAAAATCAAAGGATGTTAAGTGTTGCACGGTGCAAATAGACATGGCGGTTTGTGCGCAACATACTGCAGAACCGGCTTCGCCGGGCTGCTGGTATGGCCCCCTGCAAGGGGGTTGGCGCTGCCACACACAGTTGGCAAGCCTGGGGGTATGCAACATTTCAAGCGGCCTTTCCAAACAACGCGATCAGGTCGGGGGAGGTGGTGGCTACCGCACCAAAGTGCACTTGCGCCTCCAGGTGCGCCAGGTGTTCGCGCATCAGGCGGGTGGCGGCTTCCACGTCGCGCAGGCGGATGGCATCCAGCACCGAGCGGTGTTCGCGGCAGCCACAGCCACCGGCCCAGCTGTTCGGGTCGCTTGCGCTGACCGGGCCCCAGGTCATCAAAATCAGCGAGGTGCGCGACACCAGTTCGCGCAGGATGCGACCCAGCGTCTGCTGTCCGGCGCGCTCGGCAATCGTCAGGTGGAAATCGCCCGACATGCGAATGGCATGGCGCATGTCGCCCTTGGCGCGGGCGGCCTCTTCTTCGGCGATGAAATGGGCCAGCACGGCGATGTCGGCCGCGGTGGCAATGGCCATGAAGCGTTCCAGCAGCGGCGGCTCGACCAGGCGGCGGGCTTCAAAGACTTCGCGGGCTTCCTGCTCGGTGGGCTGTGCCACGCAGGCCCCGCGGTTGGGGGTGAGGGTCACGATCTGCTCGTTGGCCAGCCGCACCAGCACCGGCCGGATGCGGGTGCGCGACACGCCAAAGGCAATGCCCAATTTGTCTTCCACCAGCTTGGTGCCAGGATGGAGCCGGTGGTCCAGGATGGCGGAGACGATGCGCTCGTAAATCTCACTGTCGCTGAGCGCGGGAACGGGGGCTGTGGACACTATGAACGGCCTTTTTGTTTGTGTCCCAAGAACTTTACCAGTAGCAAGGTAATGCCCATCACGATGAACGACACCACGGTGGTCACGGTGCCGATGGCGTAGATCGACGGCGTGGTGACGGTGGTGGTCAGGCCTTGCAGCTCCAGCGGCAGGGTGTTGACATCGCCAATCGCCTGCGAGGTGCGGGCAATTTCGTCCCAGCTTAGGGTGAAGCCGAACATGCCAATGCCCACCACCGAGGGCGCAATCAGCGGCAGCACCACGTGCTTGAAGCTCTGCCACGGCGTGGCACCCAGGTCGCGGGCGGCTTCCTCGTAGGCCGGGTTGAAGCGGTTGAAGATGGCAAACATGATCAGCAGGCCAAAGGGCAGGGTCCAGGTGAGGTGTGCGCCCAGCGCCGAGGTGAACAGACCCAGGGCGGTGCCGTAGTTGTCCAGCGTGTCCTGCATGCCCAAATATTCCAGCGCATGCTTGATGCCGCCATCGAGCAGGCGGAACTCCAGCCCGATGCCCAGCGACACGATGATGGACGGCATGATCAGGCTGGCAATCACGATGAAAAACAGGGTATTGCCCCCGGCCAGCTTTTTGCGGAAAGCCAAGCCGGCCAGCACCGAGAACACCACCGTGCAGGCCATCACCGCCAGTCCCAGGCCCAGAGAGCGGCGCAGGGCCGCACCAATGTCCACCACGCCCAGGCCCTCGGCCAGTTTGTGGAACCAGTGCAGCGACAAGCCTTGCAGCGGAAAGGTCAACCCGCCTTCGGGGCCCTGGAAGCTGAGGATGAAAATGACGAACATCGGGCCGTACATGAACAGCACAAAGAACGCGAAAACAAACGCCAAAGGGACAAAACCAGGTGCACGCTTCATGTCATAGCTCCTTACGGATATCGACCAGCCGGGTCAACGCCCAGATGATCATCAGCACGATGGCCAGCAGGATCACCGCGTTGGCGGCGGCCAGGGGGAATTGCAGGTACGAAGTTTGTACCTGGATGATCTTGCCAATTGACGCGATTTGTTGGCCGCCCATCACGCCCACGGTGACGAAGTCGCCCATCACGATGGTGATGACGAAGATGGAGCCAATGATGATGCCGGTACGGCACAACGGCACGATCACGTTCCACAGGGTTTGCCAGCCGGTAGCGCCGCTGTCGTTGGCAGCCTCCAGCAGGCTGCGGTCGATGCGCATCATGCTGTTGAAAATGGGCACGATCATGAACATGGTGTAGAGGTGCACAAAGGCCAGCGTGACCGAAAAGTCAGAGAACAGCAGCCACTCGACCGGCTGGTCGATCAGCCCGGCCCCCACCAGCCCCTGGTTCACCAAGCCATTGCGCCCCAGCAGCGGCACCCAGGAGATCATGCGGATCACGTTGCTGGTCCAGAACGGAATGGTGCACAGCACAAACAGCAGCGTCTGCGTGCCCGAGGACTGGATGTGGAAGGCCAGAAAGTACGACACGGCAAAGCCCAGCACCAGGGTGATCAGCCAGACCATGAAGCAAAATTTGAAGGTGGATAAATACGTCTTCAAGGTGACGCACATCTCACTGGTATTGCCACAGCCGTCAAAAATCGAGATGTAGTTTTTGAAGGTAAAGCCGGGCAGCAACTCATATTCGTTGAAGTCCCAAAAGCTGACCATGATGATCAGCGCCAGCGGCACCAAAAAGAACACCGCAAACACCGCCGTCAAGGGCGTGGCCTGCCACCAGGCGGACAGGCTGCGGCCCGGCGCAGGGGTCGGTTTCGGTGATGGGGCGCTAGGTGTGCTCATGGATGGTGGTCCGCGTTAACTATCAAAATCGTAGCTACTAGCGCACGTGGAACCTGCGCTAGAGGCCGATTTCTTATAAATCGTACCGGGGCGAATAAACCCCCCGGTTTTCCTAAGGCAAGCGCAGCGATGCCCCTTCGCGAACAACCGCGGAACCGGCTTTGCCGGGCCGCTGGTTGTGCCCCCTTACAGGGGGTGGGCGAAGCGCAGCGCAGCCTGGGAGTCGAATTTGTCTACAGCCTTCAGGCTGCGACAAATTCGTTCCACTTTTGCACCATGTAGTTGTTCTCGTCCATCAGCGCGTTCCAGCAGGCGATGCCGCCCATGCGGGTCTCATAGCTGCCGCCGTCGCGGACCGAGCCAGTCTTGGCCAATACATCGCCGTTCGGGCTCTTGATGTCCTGGGTGGCAGGCTTGCCTTCCATCCAGTAGGCCCACTCGTAGGCTTCCATCTTGGACTTGGCGGTGTCCAGCACGGCGCTGTAGTAGCCCTGGCGGTTCAGGTAGGCACCGGCCCAGCCGTCGAGGAACCAGTTGATGAACTCGTAGGCGCCGTCCAGGGTCTTGCCCTTCAGGGTGGCGGGCAGGCCGAAACCGGCAGCCCAGGCGCGGTACCCTTCCTTCAAAGGCTGGAAGGTGCAGGCGATGCCTTTGGTGCGCACGGCGGTGACGGCGGGGCTCCACATCGACTGGATCACCACTTCGCCGGACGACATCAGATTGACGGACTCGTTGAAATCCTTCCACAGCGCGCGGAATTGGCCTTGCTTTTTGGCTTCGATCAGGGTCTTGATGGTCAGGTCAATTTCCTTCTTGGTCATGTTGCCTTTGTCGGGATATTTGTAGATACCCATGGCTTCGACCACCATCGCCGCGTCCATGATGCCGATGCTTGGAATGTTCAAGATCGCGGCCTTGCCCTTGAATTCGGGGTTCAGCAGCTCGGCCCAGGAGGTGATGGGGCGCTTGATCAGGTCGGGGCGGATGCCCAGCGTGTCGGCGTTGTACACGGTGGGGATCAGCGACATGAACTGGGTGGGGGTCTTGGAGAACACTTTGGACTTTTCGCCCTCCAGGAAGATGACCTTTTTGGGAGCCGTGCCCTGGTCGCCCACTTCCTTGCCATTAACCATGCCGGTGGTGAACAGGGTGGTGATCTTGTCGGCGTTCTTGATGCGCTTGACGTCAATACCCTTGAGGTTGCCGGTGGGCACGATCTTCTTGAGCGAGAAGTATTCGGTGTCGATCAAATCGAAGCTGTTGGGCGCGGTGACGGCGCGTTTGGTGACGTCGTCGGTGGTCACGGCCACGTACTGGATGGTGATGCCGGTATCGGCCTTGAATTTTTCGGCAATCGCTTTGTCCTGGTTCACCGCGGTGCCCAGGTAGCGCAAAACCAGGGGTTCGGCAGAGTGCACGGCGGGGAAGATGCCGGTGGCCAAAATGCCGGCCGTGCCTTTGAGCAGCGAGCGGCGCTGCATCGTGGCAGCCAAGGCATGGGTCGTTTCTGGAAGTACGTCGGACATGGTCAAAACTCCTAAGGACAGCGGTTGAAAAGGAAAAAGGGAGCGCCTGAAACCGTCAGGCAGCGGTGAGAACAGGAATACGCTCGCCCAACGGGTGGGCAGCTTCGGCAGCCCAGGCCAGTTGCACGGGCTCGGCGACACGGTAGGGACGGGCAGCAAACTGGGCTTCGGACACCATCACCGAAAACTCGGCGGTGGAGCTGGCGGTTTGCGCCACGCCGGGTTTTTGCAGGCCCAGCAGCACATAGGTGCCCTGGTACTCCACATCGCTGACCACGGCGCGGATGTTGTCGGGGCCATCGGGCAGGGAGGCTTCGGCGGGAATGATTTGCATGTGGTCCGTGCGCACACCGATCTTGCCGCGCGGCGTGTCCAGCACGTTGTGGCCGCCCATGAAGCGCGCCACAAATTCGCTGGCCGGGCGGTTGTAAATCTCGTGCGGGCTACCCACTTGCTCGATCAGCCCGTGGTTCATCACCACCATGGTGTCGGCCAGGGCCATGGCTTCTTCTTGCGAGTGGGTGACGTGGATGAAGGTCAGGCCCAACTCCTTTTGCCAGCGGCGCAGCTCGGCACGCATCTGGATGCGCAAGAACGGGTCGAGGGCCGACAGGGGTTCGTCCAGCAGCAGTACCTTGGGCTGGGTGATCAGCGCCCGGGCCAGGGCCACGCGCTGTTGCTGGCCACCCGACAGTTCGCTGGGCGTGCGGTCGGCCAGGTGGCCCATGGCCACGCGCTCCAGCAGGTCTTTGGCCTTGGCATGGCGCTCGGCCTTGTCCATGCCCTTCATCTTCAGGCTGAAGGCCACGTTGTCCAGCGCGCTCAGGTGCGGAAACAGCGCAAAACTCTGGAACATCATGGCTGTACCACGCGCGGCGGCGGGCAGGTCGGTGATATTGCGGTTTTCCAGCAGGATGTCGCCGCTGCTGACCGACTCGTGTCCGGCCACCATGCGCAGCGTGGTGCTTTTGCCGCAACCCGAAGGCCCCAGCAAACAGCAGTAGCTACCGCTGGCGATACGCAGGTTGATGGTGTCTACTGCCGGCTTGGACGACCCATAGCGCTTGGTCAGCGCGATGATTTCGATGGCCGAAGGGGCGGGGGTGGGGGTGTTTGCGGACATGCCGCTGCCATATGCATAGGCCGTGCCAGCTTTGTGGGCAATTTGCTCCATTTCCGTATACAAAATGGCGCATGCGCTGCAAGACGGCTGCAAAAGCCGGTTTATTTTGGTGCGTGGCGGCCCGGGACAGACCGGTTTCGACCCCGTGCAACACCGTGTTGTTTAAAACTGCGCCAGATACGCCAACAGCGATGCCTCGATGGCCGAGGGCTCCAGCCCGTGAACGATAAAAACCAGGCGCGATTGCCGGTCGTCGTCAGGCCAACGGTCCAAATGGGTGGGCGGATACACCATTTGCTGCACCCCGTGCAAGACCACCGGAGTGTCCGCACCTGCCACATTCAGCAGGCCTTTAACCCGCAGGACTTTGTCGCCGTGGGCATGGAGCAACAGCGATAGCCAGACGCCAAAGACCGTCCAGTTAATGGCCTCGGGCAGGCTCAGCACAAACGACTGGATGCCGCGGTGCATAACGGGTTCGGACGGGTCTTGAGACGCCGTGCGCCCTGCACTTCCTACGGCCAAATACTGGCGCTGGTGTGCAAACTGCAACCAGCGGCAGACTTCCTGGCTCTGGCTGGCAGTGTCAAACACATCGTCTCCCAGCAACTGTGCAGCGCCCAGGTCCACGCTGTCGGCTCTGACGGTGTCTGCGGTGGGGTTGACGGCGTGCAGCTGCTGTACCAGTGCGTCCACCATTTCCGGGGCGGCCAGGTCCAGTTTGGTCAGTACCAGCCTGTCAGCCACGGCAGCTTGTTTAAGGCATTCCGGGTACTGCGCCAGGTTACGGCGGCCGTTGAGCGCATCCACGGTGGTGAGCACGTTGCCCATGCGAAAGTGGTGCTGCAAAACTCGGTCGTACAGGATGGTAGCTACCACCGGTACCGGGTCGGCCAGGCCCGTGGTTTCGATCACCACGCGCATGAACGGCGGCACCAGGCCGCTTTCACGCCGTTCATACAAGCCGCGAAGTGCGCTGGCCAGGTCGCCCCGGATGGTGCAGCAAATGCAGCCGGATGCCAGCAGCACCATGTCGCCGTCAATGCGGTCCACCAGATGGTGGTCGATGCCAATGGCGCCGAACTCATTGATCAGCACCGCACACTGGCTGAACAAGGGGTCGCGCAGCAAACGGTTGAGCAGGCTGGTTTTGCCCGAGCCTAGAAAGCCGGTGAGGATGTTGACCGGGATGGGATTTGTCACCCGGTAGCACCAGGCACCGGCAAAACCAAGGGGTCGATGCCGCGCCCGGTCATGTCCTTCACGGCTTGCCAAATGTGCGGCAGGCTGTCCACCACCTGCTGCTTGCCTGTGGGGCCCAGCACCAGAAAGAAGCGCCCTTGCCAGTCGCTGACGGTCACCCGGGTAGGGCGCAGCACCTGGTTGATCACCCGGATGCGCTGCGCCCGTTCGGCGCGCCGGGTGGGTGCAGAAGCGGTATGGATGCGGCCCGTGCCGCTGCTCCAATGCTCTTCACCGCCCAAAGACCCGCAGATGCCGCACATGTGGCAGCTACCTGGCCTGCATCAGGCTTTGCTGCGGGGGAAGCGCGCCGCAAAGTCGTCGGCCATGGTGTCCATGGTGACAAAACGCACGCCAGGATGCGATTGGATGTACGCAAACAGCCGCTCCAGCATCAGCAGCACCTGCGGCCGGCCCGCCACATCGGGGTGGATGGTGATGGGGAACACGGCGTAGTCGCATTCGCGGTAAACCCAGTCAAACTGGTCGCGCCACATTTGCTCGATGTCGCGCGGGTTCACAAAGCCATGGCTGTTGGGCGATTTTTTGATGAACATCATGGGCGGCAAATCGTCCAGATACCAGTTGGCCGGGATCTCGATCAGGTCGGTCTCGAGCCCACGCTGCAGCGGCACCATCCATTCATGCGGCTTTTTGCCGTAGTCAATCGGGGTCCAACTGTCACCCACCCGCACATAGTAGGGGTGGAAGTCGTTGTGCATCAGCGAGTGGTCGTATTTGATGCCTTTCTTGACCAGCAATTCGTTGGTCACTTTGGAAAACTCCCACCAGGGCGCCACATAGCCCGTGGGGCGGCGGCCAGACAGTTTTTCCACCAGGTCTATGCATTTGTCCAACACGGCTTCTTCTTGCGCGGGGGTCATGGCAATCGGGTTTTCGTGGGAATAGCCGTGGATACCGATCTCGTGCCCGGCATCGGCCACCGCCTGCATTTGCGCCGGAAAAGTCTCGATCGAATGGCCTGGAATGAACCAGGTGGTCTTGATGCCCATGCGCTCAAACAGCTTCAGCAGCCGGGGTGACCCCACTTCGCCCGCAAACAGCCCGCGCGAAATGTCATCGGGTGAATCCTCACCGCCGTAAGAACCTAGCCAGCCCGCTACCGCGTCTACATCCACGCCAAAACCACACAAAATGTCTTTTGCCATTGCGCCTATCTCCTTGCGTTTGCTCTAAACAACGGCCCCTGGGTGGGGCCGGACGAAAAACGGGCCGGCAAAGAATGCTGCCGTCCAGGCTCCTAGGCATAGCCTGTGCCAGGCTAGACGCTAGGCCTTGCTACATTGCGTACAAAAATGCACCTGTAATGTGCACAAAGTTGGCCAGCAAGTGGATTCGGCTCAGGTTTGGTGCAAATGTGCGGGTCAAGCTGCCGCGATTTGCCGCAATGCCTGCTCAAACACTTCAGGCGGCTGGCCGCCGGAGATCAAGTGCCGGTCGTTGATGATGATGGCGGGCACCGAGTGGATCCCTTGACTGGTGTAGAACTGCTCGCGCTCCCGCACGGCATCGGCAAATGCATCTGATTCCAAAATTGCCTGTGCCCGCACCGGGTCCAGCCCCACTTGTTCGGCCACCTGCACCAGCAAGGCATGGTCGCTGGGGTTTTGGCCCAGGGTGAAGTAGGCATCGAATAACGCCTGCTTCAAAGCGTGCTGGCAGCCCTCCAGCTCGGCCCAGTGCAGCAGGCGGTGCGCATCGAAGGTGTTGTAAATACGGTTGCGCTGGCCCAAGTTGAACGTAAAGCCCAACTCGGCCCCGCGGGCGCGGATGTTTTCTTTGGTCGCGGCCGCCTGGGCCGGGGTGGAGCCGTATTTGCGCGCCAGGTGCTCGGTGGTGTCTTCGCCTTCAGGGGCCATCTGGGGGTTGAGTTCAAACGGCTGAAAGTGCAATTCGGCCGTAATGCTGTCGCCCACACGCGCCAGTGCCTGCTCCAGCGACTTCAAACCCACCACACACCAAGGGCAGGACACATCGGAGACGAAATCAATTTTGAGTGGGGTAGCCATATTTTTCCTTGTCTTGAAAAGCTGTGGATAGAGCTGGCATAACCAGGCAGTTATCCACAGGCAACACGATAATTTGAAAGTTGTTCATTTTGGCGTGACACCAGAAAAGCAGGGTCACGCACACCTGGCAACACGGGATAAGCTGTTGATTAGAAAGGATAAAACAGGCTTACCCACAAAAGAGCCGTGTGCTTACTACTACTACTATGTATTAATAGAACCATTAGAAGAATAGTCAAACACAAAGTCCGTCAGGATTTAACGGATTTGTGGTTTGGCCAGCGCAGTTTTAAGCCCCTTTCTTGCGGCAGCAAGAAAGCCGCGGCATCCATTCCATTTCGCATGCCTCCGTGTTCTTGCCAACACAGGCTTTTGCACGGCCTTTATTTCGTCTTTGCCATGTTGTTTTTGTAAATTTTTACCAAAAAAACAACAAATTGGTACAAATACTTAGTTCAACTAAGTAACTTAGTTACTACAGTTGTTTTGTCCTAAAGCGTTCTACAAGCCGCATACAAAGCGAGTCTTGTGAGTGAAAGTGGCAGGGATTTCTGTGGCTGCACACTCAAGCCAGGTTTTGATGAAAATGTAAAAAATGTATTTTTTATAAAATTTATGTAACTAATTTACAAATTCTACAAAGAAATTTACAGAAGTTTTACAGATTCATTCTGAAAGACTTTTTTACGAAAAAGCGGGGGAAAGCTGCGCCTGTTTGTGTGCCGCAAAGGTCAAAAACGGTGGGATGGATACCGCCAAGCCAGGATTTCCAAGATTTCGTGACCGGGATTTGTCCCGGTCAACTTTAGCCACACCCATCCGGGTGTTCAAAGTCATTACCTTAAAAGACCAACGGAGATAACAAAGATGAAGTTCTTTACATTACGTGCCACCGTCGCTGCCGCGTCGTTGTTGGCGGCAGGTGGCCATGCGTTTGCCCAGGCGGCCAACGATGTGCCCGTGGACCCCACACTGGAAAAGCAGATCACCCAGGTGGTCAAGAAGGTCACGGACGCCACCGGTCTGGAATTCACCGGCTACCTGCGCAGCGGTTTTTATTCATCCGGCAATGGCCAGGCCAAAGGCCAGTACCAACTGGGTGGCAGCTTGAGCCACTACCGGCTGGGCAATGAAGGCGACAACTACTTTGAAGTCTTGATCGGCAAAAACTGGGATCTGGGCGGTGGCGTGAAGTGGGGTGTCCATTGGATGCCCAACTACTACAACGGCACCACCGGTACGCCGCAGATCTACTCCGACATCACCGGCCTGAGCTTTGCGCCGAACGTCAGCTTTTGGGCGGGTCAGCGTTTCCACCGTGTGCAGGACATCCACATCATTGACCAATGGCTGATGCAGGATGGTGACAACTACGGTGCGGGCGCCGACGGTATTGATGTGGGTTTTGGCAAGCTGAACCTCGCGGTGTACAGCGATGGCAACTCTGACAACAAAAACACCACCACCAACAATGCCCGCCGTGCCAACTTTCAGTGGCGCGATCTGCCGGTCAACCCCGGTGGCAAGCTGACCCTGACCGGTGGCGTGGTCAACGGTACGTTTGCCCAGGGCTCCAACGGTGGTGCATTGGGCCTGTTGCATAACCAAGCCGACTTCATTGTTCCGGGTCTGACCAATTCCTTCTTCTTGCAAGGATCGACTGGCCATGCGGATATCGATGGCAAGTTCTACAACCTGGACACTGCCGGTGTGCCTGCCCTGGGTGCCAAACAAAGCCGCATCATTGAATCCATTAACTGGCAAAGCGGTGTCTTCGGTGGCCAGGCTTTGGTGAGTTACCAAACCATCAAGCCCGATAACGGCGTAACCACCAAAGATGTCTCCCTGGGTGGACGGGTGTCCTACGGTGTGGCCAAGAACGTCAAGCTCTTGGGTGAACTGGGTCTGACCCAGCGCAAGATTGACGGACAAGACAAACAGAACCTGACCAAGGGTACGTTTGCCGTGGCCTTCTCGCCCAATACCGACTTCTGGACGCGTCCTGAGTTCCGCATCTACGCCACCCGTGCCAACTGGAACGATGCTGCTGCCGCGGCGGCACCCACCGGCGGTGCGCTCTTTGGCCGTACCAAGGCCACTACCGTTGGCGTGCAAGTGGAAGCCTGGTGGTAAGCCCTTAGTTTTCGCGAGAAGCTGAGTCGGGCCCAGGTGCATGCTGTTGGAATCAACGGTGTGCACCTGGGCTTTGTGTGTGTGCTGGGACGTGTGTAAGTCCCGAGTGAAATGGAATCTATGAGAAAAGCCAAGCAATGGATGGCTACGGCGGTCTGCGCCGCCAGCCTGGTGGCTGCGCCCGGTGCCCATGCGGGTCTGTTCGATGGGCTGTTTGGCGGTAGTAAGGCCGGTGATGCCAGTCCGCCAGACCAGCGGACTGTCTGGAACATCCACGACTTCTCCAGCATCCAGCTGGTGGCACGCGAACCCGGTGCCCCCGACAACCGGCATCCGGCAGTGATGGACAGCAGAACCCTGCAGCAATTGCTGGAGTCGGTCCGCATTCCGGGTGCCAGGGGTCCTGTAGAGCTGGTGACGGGCTCCGAGGCCGAGCAACTGGCCGAACCCCTGTCGCAGGCCCTGGCCAGCGCCACGCCGGGCCAGGACGTGTTGCTGGTCAGCAGCGAGCGCCGCGTCCGTAACTCGATCGAACCCCCTACGGCGGTCACTGCCCGCATTTTTGTCAATGCCGAGGGTTTGCAACTGGTGGTGCGCGACGCACGTTTCAATTTTTATGACCACTGGCGCGGTACCGGCGTGACGCCGACTTTCCGCTACGGTTCGCGCAACGGCGCAGGGTCTACGCAGCTGCAAAGCGTGCTGGCGACCAGCCAGCGTGCAGACTGGCTAACGTTCCCGCTCACCGCTGGCATGGCATCTGCCATGGCCCCCACCTTGGTGAAAGCTGCCGCGCCTGCCGCTGCTGCGGCCCCGGCACCCGTTGAGCGCAACGCGGCTTTCTTTGATGCACAAGAATTGCGTCTGCAGAAACTGAAAAGCCTGCGCGAAAAAGACCTGATTACCGACCCGGAATACCAGCAAAAGCGCCAGGAAATACTGAAAGACATGTGAACCTGATTGCTATTTTTTATATAGCTGCTAGTGCAGGTGGAACATGCGCTAGAGGCCTAAAGTTCTCATGAAATGGAACTGGGCTGGGTAGCGATTTCCAGCTGCGTCAGGTAGTGCATGGCGTGCAGGTTGTTACTGCCGCACATGTCTTGCGCGGGCTGCAGCTGGCCGCACACCGCTGGCCGTTCTGGCAGGCCAAAAATGCGGCACAGGTTGGCTGCGTCCAGTTGCACGCAACGCACCCCAGCGGGTTTGCTGATGCCATTCACCACCGGCATGCCGGGGATGGGGGAACTGATGCTGGGGGCAATGCAGCAGGCACCGCAGCCGAGACGGCACTCACGCCCAGGCTTGTCCACTGCGTGTGGCCGCCAATCCCCTTGCAGGGGGTGAACCCTAGAGCCCGGCAAAGCCGGTTCCCTGGGTTCTTTGGATGGGAGTGTTCTATTCATTCACTTGAGTTTGCTATTAATTACGTAGCTACCAGTGAAGTTAATATGTGCGCTAGAGCCTGATTAGGCTTCAAATTTACGGGCTGCCCACAGCACTTGGTCGATGACGGCTTGCACACTGGCGCGGTGCGCTTCTTGTTTCAAACTACCGTCTTCAGCAAACGCGTCAAAAGCCCGGGCCAGCGCGAACTGCTTGGGGGCCACCCAGCATTGCAGATTGGCCATCAGCGGCGACAGGTGGGTTAGCGAGCGCAAACCGCCCAGCCCACCCGGCGACGCACTCAACAGGCCTACCACCTTGCCCGTGAAGGAGCGGAAACCGTCTTTCCATACCGGGTCAGCCTTGATGGGGCTGGAGGCCCAGTCGATGGTGTTTTTCAGCAGCGCGGGGTAGCTGCCGTTGTACTCAGGCGCGCAGATGATCCAGGCCGGGTGTGCGAACATGATTTCCTTCAGGCGCAGCACGTCGGCGGGCGTGCCCTCGGCCTCCAGGTCGGCGTTGTACATGGGGATGTTGAAGTCGGCAAGCTCGATGTGCGTGACCTCGGCACCGGCCGCGGTGGCGATGCGTGCGGTGGCCTGGGCCAGTTGGCGATTGACCGACTGTTTGCGGGTGCTGCCCGCGAAGATGAGTGTTTTCATGGCGCAGATTTCACCACAGCCCGCCCTTGCCGGTAGCCCTTGGGCGTTTGCCCATACTGCGCCCGAAAGCTGTGGATGAAGTAACTGGGATGGGCGTAGCCGCAGGCCCAGGCCACCTCTTTCACCGCCAGCGCGCTCTCGGCCAACAGGCGGGCGGCACGGGCCATGCGCATGCGGTTGATGTAGGCCACCAGGGCTTCCTGCGTCTGTTGGCGGAACAGGTGCGACAAATAGTCTGCGGTGCAGCCGCACTGTTGGGCCAGGCCGCGCACGCTCAGGTCGGCATCGCCCAGCTGGTTTTGCACCAGCACCCGCACCTTGGTGACCCAGGCGGATTCGGGGGCGGTGTGCGGGTCGACATCGGCCAGCGCGCGCAGCACCCCGGCGGTGGCGGCGGCCACCAGGGCGCGGATTTGCAGCGTGGCCCATTCGGGTTGCACGCTTTGGCCCAGCCGGGCCGCATCGGCCAGCCAGTCGTGGATGTGGCGGGCCTGCGGGTGCTGGCGCATTTCCAGGTGGCGGATGCCGGGCTTGCCAGTGTGGATCTCATGGGCAATATGGCAGGTGAGGGCGTGGGCCTCGGCGTAGACCACCAGGTTGGCAAATGGCTGTGCGGGCGCGGCGCGCACCTGCTCGGCATGCAGCAACTGCGGCGGCATCAGCAGCGCCTCGCCGGGGCCCAGGGTCAGCGTGCCATGCGGCAGGCGAAAGTCGGTCCAGCCGCCGGTTTGTAGGAACAATTCGGGGCCGACGTGGAAGTGTCCCTCGCCGCGCTCTACCGGGGCGCCGCCGGGCAGATGCACAACCAGGCTGCCTGCCATGGCACGCTTTAAAAAATCGCCCAGGTGCTGGCGCATGACCACTGCGTCCTGGCTGGCGGATGGAGCCTGTGGGGCGCTGCAGAAGGTGGATTCAGCCGATCCAGGATTTTTGCTATTCATTGCGGATTATTGACAGCAATTGGACGGGTGCAAGAGGTTGGGCGGGCTTAGAGTTTAGGCCGCACAGCCTATTACTACCCCACGCCAGGAGCACCCTAGTGAAAACCCGTATTTCTGTTATTGTTTGGAACGAATTCCGCCACGAACGCGAAAATGCCGCTGTGGGCGCCATCTACCCCGAAGGTCTGCACACCACCATTGCCAACGCCCTGGCCGCCACCCCCGGTCTGAACCCCGGTGCCCTGCCGCTGGACATCAGCACTGCCACGCTGGACGAGGCCGAGCACGGCCTGAGCGAGGCCCGCTTGGCCGCCTGCGATGTCTTGATTTGGTGGGGCCACAAGGTGCACAACCTGGTGGACGACGCGGTGGTCGACCGGGTGCAAAAGCGCGTGCTGGAAGGCATGGGTTTGATCGTGCTGCATTCCGGCCATTTCAGCAAAATCTTCCGCCGTATGATGGGCACCAACTGCTCACTGAAATGGCGCGAGGCGCATGAGAAAGAGCGCCTGTGGGTGGTGGAGCCCTCGCACCCCATCGCGGCCGGTCTGGGCGAGTATTTCGAACTGCCCAACGAAGAGATGTACGGCGAGCGTTTTGACATTCCGCAGCCCGACAGCACGGTGTTCATCTCGTGGTTCGAGGGTGGCGAGGTGTTCCGCTCTGGCTGCTGCTGGGAGCGTGGCCACGGCCGCATCTTCTACTTCCGCCCTGGCCACGAGGCCTACCCCACCTACCACGACAAAAATGTGCAGCGCGTGATCGCCAATGCCGTGCAATGGGCCACACCGCGCGTCAATATCGTGGACGTATGCCCGAACGCTGCGCCGCTGGAAACCATCAGCCCCAAGCTTGGTTTCACCAATGTAGGCATCGTCCAAAGCAACAAGGACCTGGCATGAGCACCAAGCTGCGCGTGGGCGTGATCGGCCTGGGCATGGGCCGCGCCCACATCAAAGGCTGGCAAGAGCACCCGAACGTGGAAGTAGTGGCCCTGGCCGACCCCGATGCGGCGCGGCTGACCCAGGTGGGCGATGAGTTCAGCGTGGCAGGCCGCTACGCCTCTGCCGAAGAAATGCTGGCGACCGAGCGGCTGGACGTGGTCAGCGTTTGCACGCCGAATAAGTTTCACGTGGAACTGACCCTGGCCGCGCTGGCCGCAGGCTGCCACGTGCTGTGCGAAAAGCCCATGGCCATGAACGCGCAAGAAGGCCGCCAGATGCTGGAAGCCGCCAAGGATGCGGGCAAGCGGCTGATGATCAACTTCTCGTACCGCTTCAGCGCCGCATCGCGGGCCTTGAAAGCCCAGGTCGATGCAGGCCTGTTTGGCGACTTCTACTTTGGCCGCAGCGTCTGGCACCGCCGCCGCGGCATGCCCGGTTTTGGCGGCTGGTTTGGCACCAAGGCGCTGGCGGGGGGCGGCCCGCTTATCGACCTGGGTGTGCACCGCTTGGACCTGGCTCTGTGGCTGATGGGCTACCCGCAACCCACCTGGGTGATGGGCAGCACCTACAACCCCATCGCCAGCGACCTGGCCCAGAAGGCCGGCAAGACCTTTGATGTGGAAGACCTGGCTGCTGGGTTCATCCGCTTCGACAACGGCGCTACGCTGGCGCTGGAGGCCTCCTGGGCTGCCAACATCCAGGAAGCCGAGCTCATGGAAACCCGGCTGCTGGGCACCAAGGCCGGGCTGTTGCAAAAGAACCTGGGCGGCGGCTACACCTTCGACGCGCAGGTGTTCACCGAAGTCAACGGCGCGCCGGTAGACATGCATTTGTGCCCCCCCACGGTACAGGCCAAATCCGCTATGTTTGACTACGCCGAAGCCATCCTCACCGGCACGCCGCACCCGGCGGGTGGCGACGAGGGCCTGGTGGTGATGCAGATTCTGGACGCGCTGTACGAGAGTGCGCGCACGGGCAAGCCGGTGCAGATCCACCCTGGCGCTGCCCAATAGCCTTGTTACACGTTGGTCATGGGATCGGCTTAACATCCGCCCCTAACTCGCCACATTCCCCACAGGAGCACCTTCCATGACCACCGCCCACGGCTACGCCGCTACCTCCCCAACCTCCCCCCTGGCCCCCTTCAGCTTTGAACGCCGCGCGCCTGGCGCGCAGGACGTGGCGCTGGACGTTTTGTACTGCGGGGTTTGCCATTCCGACCTGCACACGGCCCGCAATGAGTGGCAGAACACCGTGTACCCCAGCGTACCCGGCCATGAAATCGTGGGCCGCGTCACGGCAGTGGGCGATCTGGTCAGCAAATTCAAGGTGGGCGACCTGGTCGGCATCGGCTGCATGGTCGATAGCTGCCAGCACTGCGCACCCTGTGCCGAAGGCCTGGAGCAGTACTGCGACAACGGCTTTACCGGCACCTACAACGGCCCGGTGTTCCCCAACGGCACCAACACCTATGGCGGCTATTCCAACCACATGGTGGTACGCGAATCCTTCGTGCTGCGCATCTCCCACGGACTGGACGACCTGGCCGCCGTAGCCCCGCTGCTGTGCGCGGGCATCACCACCTATTCGCCGTTGCGCCAGTGGAAAGTCGGCCCCGGCCAGAAGGTCGGCATTGTTGGTCTGGGCGGACTTGGCCACATGGGCGTGAAGATCGCTGCCGCCATGGGCGCGCATGTGGTGTTGTTCACCACCTCCGAGAGCAAGCGGGCAGACGCGCTGCGCCTGGGTGCCAAGGAAGTTGTGGTGTCCAAGAACGCCGACGAGATGGCCGCCCACGCCAACAGCTTTGACTTCATCCTCAACACCGTGGCCGCTGCGCACAATCTGGATGCCTTCCTGGGCCTGCTCAAGCTGGACGGCACCATGACCCTGGTCGGTGCGCCAGAAACCCCGCATCCGTCTCCCAATGTGTTTGGCCTGATCTTCAAGCGCCGCCGCCTGGCGGGTTCGCTGATTGGCGGCATTGCAGAGACCCAGGAGATGCTGGACTTCTGCGCCCAGCACGGCATCGTATCGGACATCGAAACCATCCCCATGGACCAGATCGAAACCGCCTACACCCGCATGCTGAAAAGCGATGTGAAGTACCGCTTCGTGATCGACATGGCAAGTCTGTAGCGTACCCCCAGGCTACAGCGCAAGCGCTTTTCGCCAACCCCCTTGCAGGGGGCGATGCCAGTGGCCCGGCAAAGCCGGTTCCACGGCATCTCTGGAAGCTGTGCTTTTGGTTGGTTCATACCTTTTTGGGCTGCCAGCCCTTATAAAACCTGTGCTGACAGCTATCAAAAATATAGTACGGACTACTTTCTTCTGTAAACGTACAGCCCGGCCAGCGCGGTAAATACCACGATGACCGCCACCACCACGAAGAAGCCGTGCTGGTGGTCTGCCAGGGGGATGCCGCCGACATTCATGCCCAGCAGCCCGGCCACGATGTTGATCGGCAGGGCCAGCACGGTGACCACGGTCAGGGTGAAGACGCTCTGGTTGGTCTGCTCACTCACCTGGGCGGCAATTTCTTCCTGCAGCAGCTTGATGCGTTCTTTCAGCTCCGACATGTCGCGGATAGTCAGCGAGAACTCTTCGGTGGCCTGGCGCAGCGCTTCCAGGTCGTGCTCGCTGATCCACGGCGGCGGCAGGCGCAGCAGCCGAAACAACGCCCCCGGCTCGGGCGCCAGCAGGCGCTGCAGGCGCACCAGCAAGCGACGCAGCTTGCCCAGGTCGGCGCGGCGGTTGTGCAGGCGGCCGACCAGAAATTTGTCTTCAATGGCATCCACCTGCACCGTGGTTTCGCGCACGATGCGCACCAGCACGTCGCCTTGCTCCATCAGCAACTGGTTCAAAAATGCTACTGACGAGGCCAGCGGCTTGCCGTGCTTGACGGCATCGCGCATGCGGTCGATGGAGCGCAGCGGGTGCGAGCGGGCGCTGAGGGCCATGTGCGGGCCCACATTGAGCCACAGGCTGGCGATCTCGGCCGGGTCGAAGGCGAATTCAAACGCCACGTCGTTAACCACCGCGATCAGCGTGTCGTGCGCGTCCTCGATGCGGGTGGAGCGCGAGCCGGCGTGCAGCGCCTCGAAGAACTCGGGCACGGCATCCAGGTGCTTGCGGATGCAGGCCTCGGCCGCCGCGTCGCTCAGGTTGAAGTGCAGCCACACGAAATCCGCCGGGCCCTTGGGCGCATCGCTGAGCAGCCAGGCTGCCGCTTCGGCCAGGTCCACTGGCACGCCGGGCGCACCATTTTCAAACCGGTAGCCGCAGAGCAGGCCGGTTTTGTCTGCACCGTAGGTGATTTGCACTTTGGTCGCTTCTAAAAATTCAGATTTTCGGGATGAAGTGCTAGGCGCTCGGAGCGCAGGACACCGGAATGCACTTCAGTGCATGAGGATTCCGAGCACCGCGCAACAACGCAATTCGCCCGAAAAATGGATTGATAAAAGTGACCATTAGAAAATGTGCGAGAACAGCCAGTACAGCGAGCCTGAGAGCAGGATCGACACCGGCAACGTCAGCACCCAGGCCATCAGCAGGTTGCGGATGGTGGACATCTGCAGGCCGGATTTGTTGGCCGCCATGGTGCCCGCCACACCGGACGACAGCACGTGCGTGGTCGATACCGGCAGGCCGTACATGTCGGCCGCGCCAATGGTGACCATGGCCACCAGCTCGGCGGACGCGCCCTGGGCGTAGGTCAGATGGGTTTTGCCGATCTTCTCGCCCACAGTGACCACGATGCGCTTCCAGCCCACCATGGTGCCCAGGCCCAGTGCAATCGCTACGGCCACCTTGACCCACAGCGGAATGAACTTGGTGGCATCGTCGATCTTGCCCTTGAAGGCCTTCAGGTTGGCCTTGCTGTCGGCATCCAGCGGGGCATCGGGGTTCTTGTCGAGGATGCGGATGGCTTCAGACGTGAGGTACATGTCGTTGCGCATATTGGTGACTGACGTGGCGGGCACCTTGGCCAGTGAGCCGTACTGTTTCACCTGGGTGCCGATGTCGTCCACCAGCACGGTCAGCGCGGGTACCACGGTGGGTGTCAGCTCTTTGGTACGCAGGTAGGTGGTCAATGTTTCACGTGGATCATTCGGTGCCGCGATGCTGCTGGTGTTGCCAGAATTACGCAAGGACTGCTGCGTGACCTGCGCCAAGGCGCTGAACTGCACCACCTGGTCCACCGGCATGGCGCGGTTCAGGGCGTAGGCCATGGGCACGGTGCCCACCAGGATCAGCATGATCAGGCCCATGCCTTTTTGGCCATCGTTGGAGCCGTGGGCAAACGACACGCCGGTGCAGGTCAGCACCAGCAGGGCGCGGATCCACAGGGGCGGCGGCTTGTTGCCCTTGGGTTCTTCGTACAAGGCCTTGTTTTTCACAAAGGCGCGCAGGGCCAGCAGCAGCAGGGCAGCGGCACCAAAGCCCACCAGGGGCGACAGCAGCAGCGAATAGCCAATCTTGGTGGCCTGGGCCCAGTCCACGCCGCTGGTGCCGTCCCGGCCGTGCATCAGCGCGTTGGCAATGCCCACGCCGAGGATGGAGCCGATGAGGGTGTGTGACGAAGAAGAAGGCAGGCCCAGCAGCCAGGTCCCCAGGTTCCAGATGATGGCCGCAATCAGCAGCGCAAACACCATGGCAAAGCCTGCGCCCGAGCCCACGTGCAGGATCAGCTCTACCGGCAGCAGCGAGATGATGCCAAACGCCACCGCGCCACTGGACACCAACACACCCAAAAAGTTGAAAAAGCCCGACCAGATCACTGCCACGTTCGGCGGCATCGAATGGGTGTAGATGACCGTGGCCACGGCGTTGGCGGTGTCGTGGAAGCCGTTCACAAACTCAAACCCCAGCGCAATCAGAAGCGCCACGCCCAGCAGCAGGTAGGGCACCCAGTTGGTGGCGTAGGCCCCGGCTTCCTGCACATCGCTGACCAGGCTGTAGCTGCTGAACAGCAGGCCGATGGCCAGCAAAGCCACAAACACGATGACCGTGATGGGCCCGGTTTTCTGGTCCAGCTTGGGCCGCGAAGACGGGGTGGAGGTGGGGGAGGAGGGCTGCTCCGCAGCGGGCTGCGGTCGGAAAGGCGTGGTCGCAGTGGCCATGTGGCAAAGTCTCCTGGGGTGGATAAATCACCAAGTGTCTTACCGCTAAATGACAGCTGTGTGACAGTCTGCGCCAGGGAAGAATTTATAAAAAATAGACCGCTAGCGCATGTTCTGCATGCGCTGATAGCTACAAATTAAATAGCAAAATCAGTGCGCTTTTTGACCCCGCAAGCGCTGCACCAGCGTCACCCCGGTCAGCACCACCGCACCGGCCACCACCCCGGCAATGCCGTCCAGCAGCGTCGGGGCCACGGTTTGCAACAGGCGGCCCACGCCGGGCAGCGCCGCAGCCCACTGGGTGACGGACTCAATGCCATGGTGCAGGGCGGTCCAGCCGTGCGTCAAAATGCCGCCGCCCACCAAAAACATGGCGGCCGTGCCCACCACCGACAGCGTCTTCATCATCCAGGGCGCAAATGCCAGAATGCCACGGCCCAGGCCACGCTGCCAAGCGCTGGCTTGCTGCGTAAGGTACAGACCGCCATCGTCGAGCTTGACGATGCCCGCCACCAGGCCGTATACGCCCACCGTCATCACCACCGCAATGGTCGAAAGTACGGTGAGCTGGGTGCTGAAGCCGCTGCCCTGCACCGTGCCCAGGGTGATGGCGATGATCTCGGCCGACAGAATGAAGTCGGTGCGCACCGCGCCTTTGATCTTGTCCTGCTCCAGCGCCACCAGGTCCACCGCCGGGTTGGCCACTGCGGCCACCCGCGCGCTGTGCTCCGCGGCCACGGCATCGGCGCTGTGCATGAAAGGGTGGGCCAGCTTCTCGAAGCCTTCAAAACACAGGTAGGCGCCACCCACCATCAGCAGCGGGGTTACCGCCCAGGGGGCCACGGCGCTGATAGCCAGCGCGGCGGGCACCAGGATCAGCTTGTTGCGAAACGAGCCCTTGCACACGGCCCACACCACCGGCAGCTCGCGCTCGGCCCGCACGCCGCTGACCTGCTGTGCGTTCAGCGCCAGGTCGTCGCCCAGCACGCCCGTGGTTTTTTTGGCAGCCACCTTGGTCAGCAGGGTCACATCGTCCAGGATGGAGGCAATATCGTCGATCAGCGCAAGCAGGCTAGAGGCCATGGGGAGTTTTCCAAGCAGGTGCGCCGCACCGTGCGGACGCTATGCGCTGATTGTCGCTGGGCTTAAAACCATATGCAAAATAGGCTTCTAGTGCATATTCTGCCTACGCAAGCAGCTATCAAAATAGGAGTATTGGCTATTTGCGCTGTTTGTCGGCCTTGTGCCAGTAGGTAAACGCGTCCTCGTGCACTTCAATGTCCACCTCCATCACCCGCGCCTGTAGCTGGGCTTGCACATCGGCCACCGCCTGGTTGTAGACCAGCGGGCCGATTTCTTCGAGGAAAAAGCCCAGCAACCCCCCGGCCGCCACGTTGCCAATTTTCTCGTCCATGTGGGTCAAAAAGTAGCGCTCGATGGAGGCGATGGCCTGCTGGCGGGTGTCGGGGTGGATGGTGATGGGCATGGGGTTTTTCAGTGTTTGAGTAGCCGTTTGGACGCGATCTGGACGGCGATGGCGGCCAGGGTGGCCATGGCGAATGGCCACAGTGGTGCCGCTTGCGGCAAGGCGATGGCCAGGGTAAAGCAAAACGCCACAAAGGCGTACAAGCCCGTGACCATCGCCCGGAGCAGGGCCGCGGCAAATGCCGGGCCCTGGCTACGGTGCGAGAAGACGGCCAGTACCAGGCCCAGGATAGGAAAAACGGCCAGCAAGCCGCTCCACTGAGAACCCACGTAGCCTGCACTGAGGGTGACCACCAGCGTCAGCAATGCCCCCGCCAGCATGCGTCCACCCAGTTCAACCGAACCGATGGAACGGGTACTCACTTTCCCGAGGTGGCGTGGAAAGTAACGGGGTGCCGCAGCCAGAGTGAGCAGCGCAAGCACCAGCGCCATGGTGGGTTCCAGCGGGCGAACCGACAGACATAGCGCAGCCACGCCCCAGGCCAGCAGACCCACAACCGCGCATATCCACCAGGGCAGGCGTTGCGCCGCGTGGGCGTAGGCCAGGCTGAAAGCGACCGAAGCAAACACCGCCGACAGCGATGCCACTGCCGCATGGGCCGCGAACAACGCACCATGGTCTGTGGCCAGAAAAAACAGAATGGGGCCCGCGACTACCGGCAGACCCGCCAACCACCCGGCGACCGACGGCCCCCAACGTTTGCCTGCCAGTGACACCAAGAGCAAAAACGAAGGGACGAGGAAGAGCTTTAAAGCCAGCACGGGGTGGTGTTTCAAAAGAAGGGAGAGGCCACCCCATGGGGAAGGCCGGGTTTAGCGGGGTTTCGACTGTGCCGCCAAATAGGCCTTAGCCTTCAACCCCACAAACTGCCGCCCCGGGTTGCTGCCGCTGCACCATTCTTCGGGGCTGAACAAGGTAAACAGGCCAATCTGGGCCAGGGTGGGAATGGCCTGTTCCAGCTCGCTTGCGATCTCGCCGCGTGCGTCTGCGCTGGCCGCGTTGTACAGCGCCACGTTGTGCAGCATGGCGGCGACGGTGCCGGTCTGTACCTGGCTGCCGTCGTGCAAAGTGACGCGGTGCAGGGTTTCGCCAGCCGCCAGAATCTTCTGGTTGACGCGGGCCAGGATGATGGCTTCGGTAGAGGAGGGCATGGGTTTCCTTTCAGCGATGGCGGTACGCCAATGATAAGAGCCGGTGTTGCCGCAGGAAACCAGGGGGTTTATTAAAATGCTGGATTCCCCACCTGCCCGTGGACCCGCTATTTTGGCGCGGTCTGCCAGTGCTGGGGCTGGCACTGACAGAGGAAGAGCGTATGTTGTACCCCCAAGAATTTGATGTGATCGTGGTTGGCGGTGGCCATGCCGGCACCGAGGCCGCGCTGGCCGCTGCGCGCATGGGCCTTAAGACCCTGCTGCTGACGCACAACATCGAGACGCTGGGCCAGATGAGCTGCAACCCGTCCATCGGCGGCATCGGCAAGGGGCATTTGGTCAAAGAGGTGGATGCGCTGGGCGGGGCCATGGCCTTGGCCACCGACGAGGGCGGCATCCAGTTCCGCATCCTCAATTCCAGCAAAGGCCCGGCCGTGCGCGCCACGCGGGCCCAGGCCGACCGGGTGCTGTACAAGGCCGCCATCCGCCGCATGCTGGAGAACCAGCCCAACCTGTGGCTGTTCCAGCAGGCGGTGGACGATTTGATGGTGGAATCGGACGGGACTGGCGACCGGGTGGTGGGCGCGGTGACGCAGGTGGGCGTGCAGTTCCGCAGCCGCACCGTGGTGCTGACGGCGGGCACGTTTTTGGACGGCAAGATCCACGTCGGCCTGAACAACTACGCCGCAGGCCGCGCGGGCGACCCACCGGCCGTATCGCTGAGCGCCCGGCTTAAAGAACTCAAGCTGCCCCAGGCCCGCCTGAAAACTGGCACGCCGCCGCGCATCGATGGCCGCAGCATCGACTACAGCCAACTCGAAGAGCAGCCCGGCGACGGCATGCCCGGCGGCATGGGCGCGCAGATTCCGGTGTTCAGCTTCATGGGCAACCGGGCGATGCACCCGCAGCAGATGCCGTGCTGGATCACCCACACCAATGCGCGCACGCACGAGATCATCCGCGCGGGCTTTGACCGTAGCCCCATGTTCACCGGCAAGATCGAGGGCGTGGGACCGCGCTACTGTCCCAGCGTGGAAGACAAGGTAAACCGCTTTGCGGACAAAGACAGCCACCAGATTTTTCTGGAGCCCGAGGGTCTGAACACCCACGAGATCTACCCCAACGGCATCTCCACCAGCCTGCCGTTTGACGTGCAGTACGACCTGGTGCGCTCCATGAGGGGCATGGAAAACGCCCACATCCTGCGCCCCGGCTACGCCATCGAATATGACTACTTCGACCCGCGCAGCCTCAAGAGCAGCTTTGAAACCCGCCAGATTAGCGGCCTGTTTTTCGCCGGGCAGATCAACGGCACCACTGGCTACGAAGAAGCCGCTGCCCAGGGCCTGTTCGCCGGGATCAACGCCGCACTGCAGTGCCGGGGCGAATCGTCCTGGCTGCCAGGCCGCGACCAGGCTTATCTGGGCGTGCTGGTAGACGACCTGATCACCAAGGGCGTGACCGAGCCCTACCGCATGTTCACCAGCCGCGCCGAGTTCCGCCTGCAACTGCGCGAAGACAACGCCGACATGCGCCTCACCGAAATGGGCCGCAACATGGGCCTGGTGGACGACGCCCGCTGGGAGTCGTTCAACCGCAAGCGTGAAGCTGTTTCACGTGAAACAGAGCGCCTGCGCAGCCTGTGGATCAGCCCCAAGAACCTGGCGGTGGCCGAAGCCGAGCGCGTGCTGGGCAAAGCCATCGAACACGAATACAGCCTGGCCGAATTGCTGCGCCGCCCGGACGTGCACTACGACGGCCTCATGTCGCTGGCCGGGGCCAAGTTTGCCGTGCCCGAGTTCGCCCCCGGTGTTCCACGTGAAACAGCCGAGGCCGACTTTGTGGCCGCGGTGCTGGAGCAGGTGGACATCAACGCCAAGTACTCTGGCTACATCGAGCGCCAAAAGTCCGAGATCGACCGCGCCGCCCACTATGAACACCTGAAGATCCCCGCCGACCTGGACTACCTACAGGTCAGCGCCCTGAGCTACGAGGTGCGCCATACCTTGAGCAAACACCGGCCCGAAACCCTGGGCCTGGCCTCGCGCATGTCCGGCGTAACCCCCGCGGCCATCTCACTGTTGCTGGTGCATTTGAAGAAACTGGGCTGGAAGGACCGGCCGACGGTGGAGGAGGCGGTTGCATGAGCGATCGCCTGGAGATACTGACCCGCAGCACCGCGCAGCTTGGCCTGGCTTTGTCGGACGCACAGCACCAGACCCTGCTGCGTTACCTGGACCTGATCCTGAAGTGGAACAAGGTTTACAACCTGACCTCCCTGCGTGACCCGGCCGAAGCGCTGACCCACCACCTGATCGACAGCCTGGCCGCCGTGCCGCCGCTGCTGCGCCATTTGGCTGGGCGTGCGGATGCCAAGCTGCTGGATGTAGGCTCCGGCGCAGGCCTGCCCGGCGTGGTGTTCGCCATCTGCTGCCCGCAGTTGCAGGTGCGCTGTGTCGATACTGTCGGCAAGAAGGCCGCATTTGTGCAGCAGGCCGCGCTGGAACTGAAGCTGCCCAATCTGCGCGGCGTGCATGCGCGGGTGGAAAGCCTGACCGAAAAGTTTGACGTGGTCAGCGCCCGGGCGTTTGCTTCGCTGGTCGACTTCACCACCTGGTCGGTCGGCGCGCTGGCCGGGCAGGGCGTGTGGCTAGCCATGAAGGCCAAGCACCCGGACGCAGAAATCGCTGCGCTGCCCGCTTCGGTAGAGGTGTTTCACGTGGAACAACTGATGGTGCCGGGCCTGGACGCAGAGCGTTGCATTATCTGGATGCGTAACTAGGCACACCCCCAGGCTACACACTTCGTGTTTTCGCCAACCCCCTTGCAGGGGGCAACACCAGCAGCCTGGCAAAGCCAGTTCTGCGGTGTTTCTGGAAGGCGTGCGTTCTGGCCGAGATATGGATGATGGACGTTAAAACCCTGTCGCGTAAACTCCCCTCCTCACACGCGAGGAGTTCTCCATGTTCGGCATTGCAAATTACGGCGCGTTCGTCGTGGCCATCATCGTTTTTCTGATGATTCCCGGCCCGGGTAATTTGGCGCTGATCACCTCCACCAGCAAAGGTGGCATCCGTGGCGGCCTAGCCGCCACGTTGGGCGTGATCCTGGGTGACCAGGTGCTGATGTGGACGGCAGTGGCCGGAGTGGCAGCATTGCTAGCCAGCTACCCCGCGGCGTTTGCGGCGGTGCAGTGGCTGGGCGCGGCCTACCTGGCCTACCTGGGTGGCAAGATGCTGCTGGCCAAGGCGGGCGATGCGCCCATTTTGAACATCAAGCCGTCCCACTTTCTGCGCCAGGCCCTGGTCATCACCCTGCTGAACCCCAAGGCCATCGTGTTCTACATGGCGTTCTTCCCGCTGTTTGTGGACCCGGCCCACCACCAGGGCCTGCTGACTTTTGCGGTGATGGCGTTGACCATTGCCGCGCTGACCTTTGTCTACGGTCTGGTCGCCACGCTGTTGACCCATTTTCTGGCCGAGCGCATGCGTGCGAACCCGGTCGTGTCCCGCGTGCTGAACAAGCTGGCGGGCGTATTCCTCATTGGCTTTGGCGTGAAGCTGGCGCTGTCTAAATAATTTGAAAGTGCCGCATGGCTAAAGTTTTTTGTGTTGCCAACCAAAAGGGTGGGGTCGGCAAAACCACCACCACCGTGAACCTGGCCGCCGGTCTGGCCAAGGTGGGGCAGCGCGTGCTGATGATCGACCTGGACCCGCAGGGCAACGCCACCATGGGCTCGGGCGTGGACAAGCGCACGCTGGAACTCACGGTGTACGACGTGCTGCTTGAATCCAGTAGCATTGCCGAAGCCCGCGTGCAGGCCGAAAAATGCGGCTATGACGTGCTCGGCTCCAGCCGCGAACTCAGCGGGGCCGAGGTGGAGCTGGTGACCATGGAGCGCCGCGAAAAACGCCTGCAGGCCGCCATCGCTGCGGTGTCTGCCGAATATGACTTTGTGCTGATCGACTGCCCGCCGTCCTTATCGATGCTGACGCTGAACGGCCTGTGCGCCGCCAATGGTGTGATCGTGCCCATGCAGTGCGAGTACTTTGCGCTGGAAGGCCTGACGGACCTGGTCAACACCATCAAGCAGGTGCACGCCAACCTGAACAAAGACCTGCAGATCATCGGCCTGCTGCGCGTGATGTTCGACCCGCGCATTACCCTGCAGCAGCAGGTGAGCGACCAGCTCAAGGCCCACTTTGCCGACAAGGTGTTCAACACCGTGATCCCGCGCAATGTGCGCCTGGCCGAAGCGCCCAGCTACGGCCTGCCCGGCGTGGTGTTTGACCCCGCAGCCAAGGGCAGCGTGGCCTACATCGAATTCGCACAGGAAATGGTCGATCGCATTAAAACCTGAATTTATAAAAAATAGGCCGTCCGTGCTGATCCCATCAGCGTAAGCAGCTCTTAATTCAATAGCAATGACACACCCTCGCGTTCTGCTCCTTCCAGGCTGGTACAACTCCGGCCCCGGCCATTGGCAAACCTTGTGGGAAGCCCAGTTTGGCGACCTGCGGGTAGAGCAACACGACTGGTTAACGCCGCTGCGCGGCGACTGGATCACCCGCCTGGAAGACGTGGTGCAGGAACAGGATGGCCCCGTGTGGCTGGCCGCGCATAGCCTGGGCTGCCATTTGGTGGCCGCGTGGGCGGCGGTGTCCCGCAGCACGGCCAAGGTGCAGGGGGCGCTGTTGGTGGCACCGCCCGATACGGCGCAGTCGGACTATCCGCCACAGCTCCACCGTTGGGCTGTGCCGGTGCTGGGCCAGCTGCCGTTTGCATCCACGCTGGTGGCCTCTACCGATGACCCGTACTGCAGCCTGGAAGCCGCCCAAAAGCTGGCCCGCCACTGGGGTGCGGCGCTACACAACATCGGCCCGCGCGACCATATCAGTGCCGATTCCGGCCTGGGCGACTGGCCACATGGCAGGGCGCTATTGCTCGTAAACATTTAGAAAGCACAAGACTATGGCAACCCCCAAACGCAAAGGCCTGGGCATGGGCCTGGATGCCCTGCTCGGCCCCAAGGTCGTCGATCCCACACCGCTGGAAACCGGCTTGCCCACGGTCTTGCTGCTGGGCGACCTGGTGCCCGGCCAGTACCAGCCGCGCACCCGGATGGACGAGGGCGCGCTGTACGAGCTGGCCGAGAGCATCAAGGCCCAGGGCATCATGCAGCCGATTTTGGTGCGCCAACTTAGCCGCGGCGATAACGCAGGCAAGTACGAGATCATCGCCGGGGAGCGCCGTTTCCGCGCTGCCCGCATCGCCGGGCTGGACCGCGTGCCGGTGCTGGTACGCGACGTGCCGGACGAATCTGCCGCCGCCATGGCCCTGATCGAAAACATCCAGCGCGAAGACCTGAACCCGCTGGAAGAAGCCCAAGGTTTGCAGCGCCTGGTGAAAGAATTTGGCCTGACGCACGAGCAGGCCGCGCAGGCGGTGGGCCGTTCGCGCAGTGCCGCCAGCAACCTGCTGCGCTTGCTGAACCTGGCCGACCCGGTGCAGACCATGCTGATGGCGGGCGACCTGGACATGGGCCACGCCCGCGCCCTGTTGGCCCTGGACCGGGCCACGCAGATCAGCGCGGGCAGCCAGATCGCCGCCAAGAAAATGTCGGTGCGCGAGGCTGAGGGCCTGGTCAAAAAGCTCAGTGCCGAGTTCTCGCTCACCCCTTCGCCCAAGGCCGCCAAAGAGAAGTCGCGCGACCTGAAACGGGTGGAAGAAGAGCTGTCGGACCTGCTGATGGCCGAGGTGGACATCCGCATCAAAAAGCGCGTCAAACGCCACGGCAAGTTCGAGGAAATGGGCGAAGTGGTGCTGCAGTTTGGCTCGCTGGACGAGCTCAACGGCCTGGTCGAGAAACTCACGCGCAGCGCGGCGCACTGAACCGGTGTTGCGCTGGCCCCTGCCCGCATTGCTCGCCTGGGGCGGTGCCTGGGCGCTGTTCACCACGCTGCTGCAACTGGGCCTGCCCGGCATCGCCGCTTTGCTGCTGGCCACCGCTGCCGGGGCGGCCTGCAGTCTGTTGGGCAACACCTGGTGGCGGCGCGGGCTGATTGCGGCGGGGTTTCCGCTGTCGTTGGCGCTGTCCGGCACGGTGGCCCTACCCGCCTGGACCTGGTTGCTGCCACTAGCCTTGCTGCTGCTGGTCTACCCGCTGAATGCCTGGCGCGATGCCCCGCTGTTTCCCACGCCTACCCGCGCCTTGCAGGGCCTGGCGGCGCCGATTCCTTTGCCCGAAGGTGCGCTGGTACTGGATGCCGGGTGCGGACTGGGCCACGGCCTGCAGGCATTGCGACTGGCCTACCCGCAGGCCCGCCTGCACGGCCTGGAGTGGAGCTGGCCGCTGCGCGCCGTGTGTGCCTTGCGCTGCCCCTGGGCCCGCGTGCGGCAAGGCGACATCTGGCGCGCCAACTGGGCTCCTTATGCGTTGGTGTATTTGTTCCAGCGACCGGAAAGCATGGCCCGCGCCCTGGCCAAGGCCCAGGCGCAAATGCAGCCTGGAAGCTGGTTGGTGAGTTTGGAGTTTGACGTGGCGGGGGTGGTGCCCACCGGGCGGCTGCAGGCCCCGGACGGACGGGCGGTGTGGTTGTACCGGGTGCCATAACGCCTTGGTTTTTGCCCTCTAAAAGGGGGATGCGACAGGGGGGTGGGGTGGCTAGAATCGTGGGCGATTTCTTTACAAAAAGAATCGTTTGCATACGAATTCTTTACTTTGACCCTTCCGGGTTTCTTTTTCTTTCGCCAGCCAGCGGCTGTGCCCCGTTCTCAAGGAAACACCATGTTCACCCTCTCCCGTGGATCAACGGCGCTGGCGTTGGCCTTAACGCTCACTGGCTGCGCCAATATGCAAAGCCATGACAAAAAAATGGGCGAAATGGCTACCGCATCCCGCTCTGGTGGACTGCCTGCGGCGATTGCCCAGCTGGAGTCCACTGCAAAATCCGAAGAAGAAAAAACCGCGCTGCTCTACAACCTGGAGCGCGGCGAGCTGCTGCGCATGAACCGCCAGTACGAAGACAGCACCAACGCTTTTTTACTGGCCGACATCCAGGTCAAAAACTGGGAAGAATCGGCCAAAACCAACCCCCAAAAACTGTTGGGCACGGCGGGTGCCGCGCTGATCAGCGAGCGGCTCAAGGTGTACGAAGGCCAGGACTATGAAAAGGTCTGGCTGACCACCCGGCTGGCACTGAACCGGGTGGCCGCAGGTGACTTCGAAAATGCCCGGGTGGACATCAAACGCACCCACGAGCGCGAAGCCGTGATTGCCGAGTTCCGTGCCAAAGAAACCGTGGCCGCGGAGGACGAAGCCAAGTCCAAAGGGATTAGCAGCCAGGGCAAAGAGCTCAATGGCTACCCCGTCGAAACCCTGAACGACCCCGAAGTGCTGGCCCTGAAAAACGGTTACCAAAACGCCCTCAGCCATTACCTGGCGGGCTTTTTGTACGAAGCCATGAACGAATCCGGCCTGGCCGCGCCTGGCTACCGCAAGGCCATCGAGCTCAAACCCAACACCGCCGTGCTGGAAGAGGGCCTGCGCGGACTGGACAACCGCACCGGTTTCACCCAGCGCCGCCGCCAAAAAATGACCGACGTGCTGTTTATCGTCGAAGCTGGCAATGCCCCGGCGCGCAAGCCCACGGCGTTCACCATTCCGGTGCCGGTCGGAGGCTCAATCCGTACCGTCAGCATTTCTTACCCGGTGATTGCGCCGTCCAACGAGCCCTTGCTGGGCACCATGACCGTGGGGGGCACCGCCTTCCCGCTGGAAAAAGTGGTGGACGTGAATGTGATGGCCCGGCGTGCGCTGAAGGACGAAATGCCGGGCATGGTGTTTCGCGGGGTGACCCGTGCCGTCGTCAAAGGCGTGGCGCAAGACCAGTTGCAAAAGGTGGGCGGCATTTTTGGTGCGGTGGTGGGCTCCCTGGGGTCGGTGCTGACCGAGCAGGCCGATGACCGGCTGTGGCGCATGCTACCCAGCCGGGTGTATGTGGCGCGCGGCTACCTGCCGCCCGGCGAGCACACGGTCAGCATCAATGGCCAGAACCTGAACGTAAAGGTCGCCATCGACGGCCAGTACGCCTTGGTGCCTTTGCGCTTGTATGAAAACACCACCTTGGTGGGCAATATCGGCATGTTTGGCAAGCTGCCCACCGTGGCGGTGGCCCCGCTACCCGAGCCTGCCAAAGACATGGCGGTTACCGCCAAACCTGCAGCCAAGAGCCCTGCCAAGCCTGCTGCCAAAAAACCGGTAGCCACCAATTAAGGCCCGGGCGGACACTGCCGCCGTTGTAACACCCATTTTTAAAGGAAGTGACTATGTTGTACCGAACCCTGCTGGCCTGTGCCGCATGCCTGGCCCTGAGCGCCCAGGCACAGACCCAGACCCAAGACCCCGGCACCCCTGCCGCCGTGGCCGCCAAAGTGGCGCTGCGCGGGGAGTCGCAAGGCGTGCGCGTGAGCGAAATGCGCATCACCCGCCCGAACGACATTTTGGTGGTGCAGGCGGACCTGGCCAATGCCGAGCGCGGTGACCGCACCGTGTTCTACCGTTTCCGCTGGCTCGACAGCGTGGGCAACCAGGTGGGCGATGGCGAATCCTGGAAGCAGCTGGGCGTAATGGGCCTGGGCCAGCAAACTGTCAAAAGCGTGGCGCCTACCGGTGCAGCCACCGATTTCCGCCTGGAAATGAACGTTAACAAATAAGCTATTTTTAGAAAGTACAGCCATGAAAACATACCGTCTACTCGCCCTGAGCGCACTGGCCAGCGTGCTGGTTTTGGCTGGTTGCCAAGTTTCGTCCCCCGTGGTGCGGTTCGACCGCCAGGTCAATTACGGCGATGCCAAGGCCGTCGAGCTGGTGACCAATGAATTTGGCTCCACCGACCTGCAAATGATTGCCGAGAAAATGACCGGTGGCCTGCTGGAAACCGGCATCTTCCAGGGCCGCCCCACGGTCACCATTTCCACTGTCAAAAACAAGACCAGCGAGTACATCGACACCACCAACGTGATGAACTCGATCCAGACCACGCTGGTCAAGTCGGGCAAGGTGCGCTTCACCCGGTCCATCAATGAAATGCAGGCCGGTGTGGACGAGTTGCAGCGCCAGAACCAGAGCGGCTTGTACAAGCAAAACTCGACCGCCAAGATCGGCCAAATGACCGCGGCCAAGTACAGCCTGGAAGGCGAGCTGACCAGTATCGTCAAGCAAAACGCCAACACCAAGGATGTGTTCTACAAGTTCACCCTGAAGATGTTTGACGTGCAGGAAGGCACGATCGAATGGCAGGACGAAAAAGAAATTCGCAAAACCAGCAAACGTTAAGGAGCCACCATGCAACGCCGTAACGCTATTTTTGCGGTCTCCGCCGTGTTTTTGGGCCTGGCCCTGGCGGCTCCCGCCCAAGCCCAAACCCCGGTCAAGATTGCCGTCACCGACCTGGCCTACACCCAGGCCGTGGCGCAGTACTTTGAAGCCGCCACCTACCAGGCCAGCAGCCAGTTGAACGCCAACCGCAACAGCCTGTCGGCCTCCGAGCAGTCCAGCGGCACCTACGTGGCGGGGCGTTACAGCTACCTGGAGCAGCGCGAGCTGGGCTCCTACACCAACGACATCAAGGGCGCGCTGCTGCGTGGCACGGTGTTCCATGTGGTGCAGGGCAAGGGCTTTGATGCCGGTTCACCCCAGCCGACCAAGGCTGAGCAGGTATTGGGGCAGCTCCAAACCGGAAAAATGGCCAAACCCGTGCGCCAGCCCGAGGTGAAAGACATCATTGCGCGCATCCGCAAGGGCGAATTCAATGGGGCCGACTACGTGCTGTTTGGCACCCTGTCCAGCGCCGAATTCCGCGACAGCGTATCGCCCCTGCAAGGCACCAGCAGCGCCAGCCACCAGTTCACCCTGGACATCCTGGCCGACTTTTCGCTAATCAGCACCAAAACCTTCGAGATCAAATCAGCCTTCTCGGCCCAGGGCGCGGGCAACGACACCAAGCTGCTGTCCAGCCGGGGTGACATTGCGCCGCCCAACCGCGCCAAGGTGATGCGTGAAACCTCGCAGACCTTGGCCGCCAGCGTCTACGAGCAACTCACCGACCAGTTGGGCTACAGCGACCCCAACATGGCCCGTGGCGTGCGCCAACCTATGCAGCAAGGCCAACCCATGCAGGTACAGCCGATGCAGCAACCGCAACCCCAGGCCATCATCCTGAAGTGATGACTAGTCACACCCCCAGGCTGCAGTGCTGCGCATCTTTCGCCAACCCCCCTCGCATCGGTTTGCCAAAACCGATGCGACACGCAGGGGGCAACACCAGCAGCCTGGCTAAGCCAGTTCTGCGGTGTTTCTGGTGGAAGCTCATTTTGTCTGCGCCTGAGAGGTAGTAGCTAAAGTGTCTAAGTTTGCTGTTTGGGCGGCGGGTGTGCTCATCGGGGGCTGCGTGCAAGCGCAGCCCCTTTTTACGTCTGGCACGTTGCCCGGCCTGACCGCCGCTTATCCAGTGCCCGTTTTGCAGCGCGAGGCGCTGGAGCCCCCGTTGCGCTACCGCGTCATCGTGCTGCCCGGCTCAGGCTGTTCGGGCATGGCTCCCATCGCCACGCGCTACTTTGCGGGTTTGCTGCACGCCCAGGTACTGGTGTTGCACAAACCCGGTGTGGACCTGTACGCCGGGCCAACACCCACCACCTGCCCACCCGGTTTCGTCCAGCGCGACAGCCTGGCCCGCTGGCAAGCCCAGGCCCGTGCCGCCTTGCGTGCCGATGCCCTGGCGCGTGCAAATGTGCCCCCCGTGCCTCAGCTGCTGGTGGGCATCTCCGAGGGGGCCGAGCTGCTGCCCGGCCTGGCGGCCGAAGTGCCGCACCTGGCCGGGCTGGTGCTGTTGTCGGGCTCCGGGCTGGACCCGTTGCAGGCAGGGGTCATGCAAGCCCAGCGCCAGGGTCAACTCGCCGCCTGGCAGGCATTGGATGCCGCGCAAAGCTCGGACGCGCCCGACAGCACTCTGCACCAAGGCCGCACCTTGCGTTATTGGCGCGACCTGTGGCGCTGGCCGGTGGCGGGGCCGCTGCTGGAGGCACCTTGGCCGATTTTGCAAGCCTGGGGCGATGCCGATGCCCTGGTGCCTCCCGAGGCCTACCTGCGCTTTGCCGAACGTGCTGCGGGCCGCGCTGCGCCCTTTTGTGCGCTGCGCATTCTCGGGGCCGATCACGGTTTGCAGCAGCCGGGCGCCGATGGCGTACAGCGCCTGTGGGCCTGGTTGGAGAACTGGGGGCGTACGCCGCAGGCGGGGCTGTGCGGCCCGGCCTGACATCAGATTCTGAAAATCTTCCCCGGATTCAGGATGTTCAGCGGGTCCAGTGCCTGCTTGATGGCGCGCATCATGGCCACCGCGCCATCCCCGGCTTCGGTCACCAAAAACTCCATCTTATGCAGGCCGATGCCGTGCTCGCCGCTGCAGGTGCCGTCCAGCGCCAGGGCGCGGGTCACCAGGGCGTGGTTCAGCACCTCGGCTTTCTCCCGTTCCTCGGCGCTGTCCGGGTCGATCAAATAGCCGAAGTGGAAGTTGCCGTCGCCCACGTGGCCGACCAGAAAGTAGGGGATGCCGGACGCATCCGCCTCGGCCACCGAGTCCAGCAGGCAGTCGGCCAGGCGCGAGATGGGCACGCAGGTGTCGGTGGAGATGGCTTTGCAGCCCGGGCGCGACTGCACGGCGGCAAAGTAGGCGTTGTGCCGCGCCGTCCACAGGCGGGTGCGCTCCTCGGGCGTGCTGGCCCACTCAAAAGCCTGGCCGCCATGGTCGGAGGCAATCTCTTGAACCAGCTCGGCCTGCTCTTTCACCCCGGTGGGCGAGCCGTGGAACTCCATCAGCAGCAGCGGTTCTTCGCGAAGGCCCAGTTTGGCGTAGGCGTTGACCATGCGCACGGTGTTCGCGTCGATCAGCTCCACCCGGGCGATGGGCACGCCGAGCTGGATCACCTGGATGGTGGTGCGCACCGCGGCTTCGATGCTGGGGAACGAGCAAATAGCCGCTGAAATTGCCTCGGGCAGCGGGTAGATTTTCAGGGTGACTTCGGTGACCACGCCCAGCGTGCCCTCGCTGCCCACCATCAGCCGCGTGAGATCGTAGCCCGCGCTGGACTTTTTGGCGCGGGTGCCGGTGCGGATAACTTCGCCGCTGGCCGTCACCACCTCCAGCGCCAGCACGTTTTCGCGCATGGTGCCGTAGCGCACGGCGTTGGTGCCGCTGGCGCGGGTGGCGCACATGCCGCCGATGCTGGCATCCGCGCCGGGGTCGATGGGGAAGAACAGGCCGGTGTGCTTGATGGCCTCGTTGAGCTGCTTGCGCGTGACACCAGGCTGTACGGTGACCGTCAGGTCGTCGGCATCGATGCGAAGGATGGCGTGCATGCGGCCCACATCCAGGCTGATGCCGCCTTGCACCGCCAGCAAATGCCCTTCCAGCGACGAGCCCACGCCGAAGGGGATGACCGGCACCGCGTGGGCGGCGGCCAGCCGCACCGCATCGGCCACGTCGGCCGTGCTCTCGGCAAATACTACGGCGGCGGGCGGTGGCACCGAGAACGCCGACTCGTCGCGCCCATGGTGTTCGCGCACCGCCAGCGCCGTGCTCAACTGCGCGCCGAAGCGGGTTTGCAGGGCATCGACCAGGGCTGGTGGCACCTCGCGGATGGTCAGGGTGGGCAGCAGGTGTTGGGATGCGCTGGGAGCGTTCATGGGCTGTCTTTCCGGTGTAGTTGAGATTTTGACCTGATAGAACGCAATAGCTGTTGTTGTGATTTGTTCCTGTGTTAAAAATTACTGCAGTATTGCTAATTACTGCAATATTTAGTGTTATTTATAGCTATAATTTACGGTATGAGCAGTGTAGTTAACAAACTCTCCGATATGATGGAGTTGCAATTAGGGCATTCGTTTCGCCAATCATTGACGGATGAGCCGATGGGTAGCGTACGTGTTGTGGCTACCGTGCAGGGGGATGGTGACGTGTTGACGGCGGATGTTGAGTTGCCCCGCATCACCTTTGAGGGCAATGTGCCCAAGCTGCAATTGCAGGTGGGCGATGTGCTCTTTCGCCCGCGCGGCGCGAGCACCAAGGCCATCTACGTGGAGTCTGTGCAAGCCCCTTGCATTTTTGCGGCACCCTTGGTGCGCATGCGGGTGTTAGATCGCCAACGTCTCGACGGTTGGTATTTGCAATGGGTGTTGAACTCGCCCCAGGTACAGCGTGACATCAACGCCCAAGCGCGGGGCTCCATGATTTTGATGGTGTCTTTGCAGAGTCTGCGAGACATTGTCATACCCATACCTTCGATGCAAGTGCAGCAGAGGATTGTGGAAATTGCACGCTTGCAACGTGAAGAGCGTGCCTTGTCTGCAAAGCTGGCAGAGGAAACACATCGCTATACAGAACAAGTTCTTTGGGCGGCGGCCCAAAAAGTCCGGTGACATGGGGTTATCGGAAAAAGTGAAGGCCAGAGTGTTACGAGCACCCCAGCCTTCTGACTACGCAACGCCAAACCCCTTGGAAAGGAAAAGCAATGGCAATCAACCGCGAATTTTACCCCTCGAAAAACTTGGGTCGCTGTGCTCTCAATGCGCGTAGCAAGCGCTGAAAGGACACACGAATGGCACATATTTCACACAGTAGCATCCAGCAAGTGGGTGCGGGAAACATCATTCAACTCGTTGGGGCATCCCATGACGAAGGTAAACCCCTGTCTCATTGCACATGCGAAGAACTCCAGCAAGAAGTTACTGCTCGACGCCAATTGCTTAGACAAGAGCGGCAGCGCCAATGGTTCCTCGTACTCAAGTTGCTCGCGTGGCTCTTATCGGGTGGCGGTGCAACTTGGTTAACAACCCAATCGCTACCTTGGATGCACTGGCTATCACTCATACTGATTTTCGGTGGAGTACTTGTCCCCGGCATGGCACTCTATGCGCTGAGCCAGAAGGGTGAAAGTGAATTCGCGCAGCGTCAAATTGCCACATTGAGAGAGATTTCCTACCTCTTGCGGGAAAAGGGTTCTGCCTGACCTAAGCAATTCCGCCCGGCACACGCCGGGCGGCACCAAAACACCATGACCGAAACCACCACACCCCAAGACATCTTCCGCAAGGCCTGGGCCGTTTGCAACACTTTTCGCGGCACCATCGACCCCGCCCAGTACAAGGACTACATCCTTACCACGATGTTCCTCAAGTACATCAGCGACGTGTGGCATGACCACTACGACAGCTACGAAAAAAAGTACGGCAAAGACCCCGAGCGCATTGCCCGCCTCATGGAGCGCGACCGCTTTGTGCTGCCCATGGTCACCCTCACCGACCCCAAAACCAAGAAGGTGCTCGACACGTTCCGCGCCGACTTCAACAGCCTGTGGGAACGGCGCGGCACGCCCAACATTGGTGAGCTGATTGACATCACCCTGCGCCATATTGCCGAAGCCAACCACGATCGCCACAAGCTCGACGAAGTCTTTAAAAACATCGACTTCAACACCGACCGTCTGGGCGATACCAAAGAGCGCAATGGCCGTCTCAAAACCATGCTGGAAGACTTTGCCGACCTGGACCTGAGCCCCAGCCGCGTGAATGAAGACGTGATTGGCAACGCATACATCTACCTCATCGAGCGCTTTGCGTCGGACGCGGGCAAAAAGGCCGGCGAGTTCTACACCCCCATGGCTGTCTCGCGTTTGCTGGCCGTGCTAGCCAACCCGCAACCCGGCATGCGCATTTGCGACCCCGCTTGCGGGTCGGCGGGCCTGTTGCTGGAAGCGGCCACCGCCGTGGGCAACCGCAACGTGTCGCTGTATGGCCAGGAGCTCAACCAAAGCACCTACGCCTTGGCGCTGATGAACATGTTCATCCACGGCTTCGACTCCGCCCGCATCGAACGTGGCGACAGCCTGCGCAACCCGCTGCTGGTGGAAAACGACCGCCTCTTGCGCTTTGACATCGTAGTCGCCAACCCCCCGTTCAGCCTGGACAAATGGGGCGTGGACGACGCCGAACACGACCGCTACAACCGCTTCTGGCGTGGTTTGCCGCCCAAGAGTAAGGGCGACTACGCCTTCATCAGCCACATGGTTGAAGTGGCTCTGCCCCAGCGCGGCCGCATCGCCGTTGTGGTGCCACACGGCGTGCTGTTCCGTGGCGGGGCCGAAGGCCGCATCCGCCAGCGCTTGATTGAAGACAATTTGCTGGACGCGGTGATCGGCTTGCCCGGCAACCTGTTCCCCACCACCAGCATCCCGGTGGCTATCTTGCTGTTCGACCGCGCCCGTGAGCGTGGCGGCGAGCGCGAGGCGGAAGACCATGTGCTGTTCGTGGATGCCAGCAGCCAGTTCAGCCCCGCCAAGACCAAGAACCAGATGGAAGAGTCGCATATCCAGCACATCGTGGCCGCCGTGCGGGCTCGCCAGGGCGTGGACAAATTCGCCAGCCTGGTCAGCCGCGCAGCCATTGCTGAGAACGACTACAACCTCAACATCCCCCGCTATGTGGATACGTACGAGGAAGAGGCGCAGATTGACCTGGCACAGACTGAGCGTGACATTGACCGCCTGGAAGCCGAGCTGGCTGCCGTGCGCGTGAAGATGAAGCTGCATTTGAAGGAGTTGGGACTATGAGCCGCACGTTGAAACCCACCGGCCCACAAGCCGCTTTTGAAGACATTCGCCGTACGGGGCCGAACGGTGCTGAGTACTGGACTGCCCGGGAGTTGGCCCCCTTGCTCGACTATCCCCAATACCGCAATTTTCAGCCGGTCATTGAAAGAGCCAAAGAGGCTTGCCACCAGAGCGGCTACGACGTGGCAAACCATTTTGCGGATATCCGCAAAATGGTTGACATTGGCTCCGGTGCGCAGCGCCCTGTGGAGGATGTGCAGCTCACCCGCTACGCCTGCTATCTCATCGTCCAAAACGGCGACCCCAGCAAACCCGTCATCGCCCATGGGCAAACCTACTTTGCGCTGCAAACCCGCAAGCAGGAACTCAGCGATGCTGCCAAGTTCAGTGAACTGTCCGAAGACGAGCGCCGCCTGGCCATCCGCAACGACCTGGTCGAGCACAACAAAGCCCTCTCGTCCGCAGCCAAAGGCGCGGGCGTAGAGACGCCCATCGACTACGCCATCTTCCAGGACCATGGCTACAAAGGCCTCTACGGCGGCTTGGGTGCCAAAGACATCCACGCGGTCAAGGGCCTGAAGAAGAGCCACAAAATCCTCGACCACATGGGCAGCACCGAACTAGCGGCCAACCTGTTCCGTGCCACGCAGACCGAAGAAAAGCTCAAGCGCGAAGGCATCCAGGATAAGACCCAGGCCAACCGAACCCACCACGAAGTGGGTTTCAAGGTGCGCCAAACCATCAAGGAGCTGGGTGGCACCATGCCCGAGAAAATGCCGGTGCCAGATAAAAGCATTCAACAGATTGAGCGTGAAAAGGCGAAGCAGTTGCCGGGGAAGGGGCGGGCATGAAGACGCAATGCAAGGACGGGGCAACTATTAAGCAATATTTAATAGTTGCCCGGAAAGCCGCATGGGGCTTGGGGTTTGAAAAACAGACAGCTGTTGGAATTGTCCTCAAGATTGGTGCAAACACATGAAGACGATTTCGTTGGGCAAGATCGCAAATGTGGCGACAGGCGGCACCCCGGTTCGAGACACCCTTGAATATTGGGGTGGTTCGATTCCTTGGGTGGGCACGGGTGAGATTGACTTCAGCATTATTCAGTCACCCACGGATTACCTCACCCAGAAGGGGCTCGATGCGTCTGCAGCTAAGTTGCTGGCCAAAGGCACACTCTTGATGGCCATGTATGGTCAAGGCGCAACGCGTGGCAAGGTGGGCATTTTGGGGTTTGATGCGGCGACGAATCAAGCCTGCGCGGCCATCACGCCGAAAGACGGGCTGATTGAGTCGGAGTTTCTTTTTCACGTTCTCGAAGCCAGCTACACGCGAATTCGACGACTGAGCAACATCGGTGGGCAAGACAACCTGAACACCACGCTGATCCGCGAAATACCTATCCCTGTGCTCGCCAAGGCAGAGCGTGAAACGGTTGTTACCGCTGCGCGCGAGTGGGCAGAGGGAATTCAAAAAACCGAAGCGTTGCTCTCTGCCCTCGAACGCCGCAAACAAGGCCTTATGCAGCAACTGCTGACCGGGCGCAGGCGTTTGACGGGGTTTACGGGGAAATGGAAGCAGGTTCGCGTCGGTTCGTTTGCCAGCGACTACCGCAGCATCAACACCACGGGTCAAGCGTTGCCGGTGCTGTCTTGCACCAAGTACGCAGGCTTGGTGGACTCGCTCCAGTACTTCAATAAGCAGGTGTTCAGCGAGAACACCACCACCTACAAGATCGTCCAGCGCGGGCAGTTCGTGTACGCCACGAACCACATTGAAGAGGGCTCTATCGGCTACCAGGATTTGTGCGACGCGGCTTTGGTTAGCCCGATGTACACGGTGTTCGAGTCGGATGCTGCTGTGGTCAATCACCAGTTTCTGTACATGCTTTTGAAGACGGAAGCCATGCGCCGGGTGTTTGAAGCCACCACGCATTCATCGGTAGACCGCCGTGGTAGCTTGCGGTGGCCCGAGTTTGCCAAACTCAAGATCCACATTCCGCCCATACCGGAGCAGGAGCGAATCGTGGAAGTGTTGACAACGGCCTCGCGAGCCGTTGACTTGGCGACGCAGCAGCTTGGCGAGCTCAAAACCCAAAAACGCGCCCTCATGCAAAAGCTGCTCTCCGGCGAATGGCGCTTGCCCGAAGCACCTGCACAGGGCTAATTTGTAAGCAAAATAGGCCTCTAGCGCAGGAATAACGTGCGCAATTAGCTATCAAAATAGTAGCAAATCAAAATCTACTGCCCACCATGACCACAGCCCCCACCGCCAGCCCGCCGCCGGACCCGGACTTTGACCCCAGCGAGGTCATGTCCAGCCAGGCCCCGGCCTTGCAATTACTGCTGGCCATGGGCTGGCAGTACCTGAGCCCGGCTAAGGCGCGCCAGTTGCGCGGGCCGCGCTTGCTCAATGTAGTGTTGGACGATGTGCTGCGCGATGCGCTCAAGCGCATCAACCGCATCCATACCACCACGGGCGAGCATCTTTTCAGCGAGGAAAACCTGAGCACGGCCATCCAGCGGCTCAAAAGCGTGCCCTACAGCGGCCTGCTGCGCACCAACGAGGCGGTGTACGACCTGCTGACCTTGGGCACCACGCTGGAGCAAACGATTGACGGCGACTCGCGCGGGCGCTCAATGCGCTTTATCGACTGGCAGCACCCGCTGGACAACAGCTTTCACGTCACGCCCGAGTTCGTGGTGCAGCGCAGCCGCAGCCAGAACACCGTTCGCTGCGACCTGGTGCTGTTTGTCAACGGCATTGCGCTGGCGGTCATCGAATGCAAGGCGCCCAACGTGGAGGTGGGGCAGGCGGTGGCGCAGTTGGTGGGTTACCAGGGCGAGAGCCAGGCACCGCATCTGTTTGTCATGGCGCAGGTGCTGTTGGCCATGAATGGGCACTCGGCCCGTGTAGGCACGGTGGGTAGTCCGGCCAAGTTTTGGTCTACCTGGCGCGAAGACTCAGAAGATGCAGCCATCGCGCGCATGCTGGCGCAGCCGCTACCGCGTGATGTGCAAGCCGATTTATTTGAGCTGTTACAGCGCCTGAGTGGCGCACGGGCACAGCCGGGTGTGGCGGAGGACGCGGCTCCGTACTTTGTAGCGCGCAGCGTCACGGAGCAAGACCGCACTGTGGCTGCGGTGCTGGCTCCTCAGTGTTTGCTGGCACTGGTGTTCCACTACACGGTGTTTGACGGTGGCGTGCGCAAAGTGGCGCGCTACCAGCAGGTGCGGGCCATTGACCGCATCATTGAGCGCATCAACCACTGGGAGAATTCGTCACACAGCACGCCGGCCGGTGCGCAACGCCGCACGGGCGGCGTGGTGTGGCACACGCAGGGCTCGGGCAAGTCGCTCACCATGGTGATGCTGGCGCGCCGCCTGGCGCTGCTGCCGGGGCTGGTGAACCCGCGCATCGTGCTGGTGACGGACCGGGACGATTTGGATAAGCAGATCGAGGGCACCTTCAAGACCTGTGGCCTGGAGCCCAAGCGCGCAAGCAGCGCCCGCGAGCTGCTGGCGCTGGTGCAAAGCCCAAAGGCGCAAATCATCACCACGCTGATCCAGAAGTTTGACCGTGTGGGCACGCTGGCCAAAAGCTTTGCCGTGGACTCGCACGATGTGTTCGTGCTGGTGGACGAGGGCCACCGCACCAACTTTGGCTCGCTGGCCGCCAAGATGCGCCTGCTGATGCCCAACGCCTGCTACATCGGCTTTACCGGCACACCGGTGACCCGGCGCGAGCGCAACACGCTCACGCGCTTTGGCGGGCTGATCGACAGCTACACCATGGATGAAGCCGTGCGCGACGGTGCGGTGGTGAAGCTGCTGTACGAAAGCCGCATGGTGGACGTGAAGCAAGACCAGGAGGCGATTGACAAATGGTTTGAGCGCCAGACGGCCGGGCTGACCGATGCGCAAAAGGGAGATTTGAAGCGCAAGTACGCTCGAGAAAAAATGATCCAACAGGCCAACCCTACGCTGTACATGCTGGCCTTTGACATCAGTGAGCACTATCGCATCACCTGGCAGGGCACGCCGTTCAAAGGGCAAGTAGTGGCCGCCAGCCGGGCGGCGGCCATCCAGCTCAAAGAGTACATCGACGAGATTGGCCACGTGAGCTGTGAGGTACTGATCTCTGGCCCCAACGCACGCGCTGAGCGTGATGACGTGGACGACGAACCCACCGAGGCGGTGCACCGCTTCTGGGACAAGATGATGAAGCGCCACGGCAACGAAGAGCAGTACAACAAGGCGCTGATCAACGCCTTCAAACATGGAGACACTCCGGAGCTGTTGATCGTCAAAGACAAGCTGCTGACTGGCTTTGACGCGCCGCGCAACCGGGTGCTGTACCTAACACGCCCGCTCAAGGAGCACACGCTGCTGCAAGCCATTGCGCGGGTCAACCGGCTGTACGAGGTGCCGGTGGATGTCCAGGATGACGAAGAGGGTGGCGAGCCTACGCGCGCCACCATCGAGAAAGACTTTGGCCAGATTATTGACTACGCGGGGGTGCTGGAGGCGCTGGACAAAGCCATATCCAGCTACCAGGCACTGGCCGGGTTTGATGAAAATGATTTGGCGGGCATGTTGGTGAGCATCCACACCGAAGTGGCGCAGCTGCCGCAGGCGCACGCCCATTTGCTGGAGCTGTTCCGCCAGGTGGCTAACCAGCGCGACACCAATGCCTACTTGGAAACGCTGCGCGATGACGAGGTACGGCATGACTTTTACGAGCGCCTGAGCGCCTTTGGCGGCCTGCTGCAACTGGCTTTGTCGAGCGAGCGGTTTTTGGCCACCGAGCCACAGAGCACCATTGACCGCTACAAGGCTGACATGCTGCGATTTGCCAAGCTCAAGCAGGCGGCGCAATTGCGCTTTGCCGATGCGGTGGACTTCAAGCGCGACTACGAGCCGCGCATCCGTAAGCTGCTGGACACGCATTTGCAGGCCAATGACGTGCTGGTACTCAAGACAGCGGTGAACATCTTGGACGACGCGGCTTTGAAGCGCGCCATCGACGAGCAAGACGCCACCACACCGGCTGCGCAGGCCGACATCATTGGCTTCAACACCAAGCGGGTGATTGAAGAGCGCATCAAGGTGGACCCGGCGTACTATGAGAAATTTTCTCGCATGATCCAGCAGGCGATTGACGACTACCGGGCCAAGCGCATCAACGAACTGGCGTATCTGCAAAAAGCCAAGGAAGTGCGCGCAGCGGTGCTGGACCGCCCGCGTGACGACATCCCCGTGGCCTTGCGCGGCAACGACCATGGCATTGCGCTGTTTGGGCTGGTGAAGAAGGTGTTTGATGAGATTGCGCCAACCGACCAAGGGGTGGAGCTGGCGCGGGAGACCGCGCAAACCGTGCTTGCGGTGCTGGCCACGCGTAACGTGGTGGACTTCTGGCGTAACCTGGATGCCATGAACCAGACCCGCATTGACCTGGACCACTTTTTGTACGACGTAGTGGGTGCAGAGCGCGGGGTCAAGCTGGGCACCGCACAGATGGACGCGATCATCGACCAGTCGCTGGCTTTGGCTAAAGCGCGGGGCATTAATGCTTAAAGACTACGGCGATGTACAGGTCTTGGCGACCGAGGCACGGCGCAAGACATTGTCCGTAGAAGTGCACCCGACGGGGCAGGTGGTGTTGCGCGCGCCAATGGGGTGCAGCGAAGAGCGCATTCGGGCCGTTTTGTCCAAGCGGGAGCGCTGGATTGCAGAGCAAAAGGCGTTCTTTCAGCGCTTTGAGCCGCGTACGCCACAGCGTGCCTGGGTTCTGGGAGAATCTCATTTGCACTTGGGCAAGCGCTATAAATTGCGAATCGAGCATGGCGCTGCGGAGGGGGTTTATTTGCGTAGTCTGGAGATGGTCGTATGCCTTAGGCCGGGCATGGATGCCATGCCTGAGCGGCTGCAAGCACTGGTGCTGCGTTGGCGGCATGAAGAAGCTAAGCTTGTGTTGGCCCGGCAACTGCAGCAGTGCTTGCGACACTATCGTTTCCGCGAATTTGAAGCGCCCCGCCTGCGCGTGCAGCTTCTAAGCAAACGCTGGGGCAGCCTGTCGCGGCAAGGCACCATGACCTTGCACAGTGGTTTGGTGCAAGCATCCGCAGCGTGTATTGACTATGTGGTCTACCACGAGCTATGCCATTTGGTGCACCCCAACCATTCCAGTGGATTTTTTACCTTGCTGGACGAGGTGTGTCCACATTGGGGCGCTCGCAAGCAGTTGCTGGAGGTGACGGTGCGGTAGTGTTTGTTATCGCTCTGTCGTTTAGATTTAAACCTTTTACTTAGGAACCGCATGGCCAACCGCCTCACGCAAATCGCCACCCGCACCGGCGACAACGGCACCACCGGCCTGGGCGACAACACCCGCGTCTCCAAAAACAGCCTGCGGGTGCACGCCATGGGCGACGTGGACGAGCTCAACAGCCACATCGGCCTGCTGCTGTGCGAGCCAGTGCCCGAGGGCGTGCGCGAGTTGCTGGTGGAGGTGCAGCACCAGCTGTTTAACCTGGGCGGCGAGCTGTCCATCCCGGGCTTTGAGCTGCTCAAACCCGAGGCCGTGCTGGCGCTGGACCAGGCCCTGGCCGAGCACAACGCCACGTTGCCGCGGCTGGCCGAATTCATCCTGCCCGCAGGCACCCGCGCTGCGTCGCAAGCCCACATCTGCCGCACTGTGGCCCGCCGCGCCGAGCGCACGGTGGTGGCGCTGGAGCAGCAGGATGCTTTGAAAGACACGCCCCGGCACTACCTGAACCGGCTCAGCGACCTGCTGTTTGTGCTGGCCCGGGTGCTGAACCGCGTGGACGGGGGGGATGATGTGTACTGGAAGAGCGAACGCATGGCGCGGGATGCGAAGGCTTAAATGCTCTTATATTTGTAGCTACTTGCGCAGGAATCATATGCGCTAGCAGCACTTTTTGCTTAAATTTTTAGCTGTCGCATAATCAGATACCACCCACCCGAAAGCCGCCATGGGACACGCCGCACACCTTCCTGTTTTTACGCCTGCCGATTACCTCGTGTGGGAACACGCTCAGACCGAACGCCACGAGTTTGTGGATGGCGAAGTGTTTGCCATGGCGGGGGAGGAGGACCGGCATGTGAAGACCGCGCTGAATATGGCCATTGCCCTGCACCAGCACCTGGGCGATACCCCGTGCGAAACCTATGTAAGCGACATGCGCTTGCATGTGGAGGCTGCCAACGCCTACTTTTACCCTGACGTAATGGTCACCTGCAGCCCGCGCGATCTGGAAAGCCCCACCTTCAAAGCCGAGCCTAAACTCATTGTTGAAGTGCTATCGCTCAGCACCGCCGGGTTCGACCGGGGGATGAAGTTCACCCATTACCGCAGTCTGAATAGTTTGCAGGAATATGTGTTGATCGACCTGGACACGCGTATCACCGACTGCTACCGGAAAAGCCCCAACGGCCTGTGGGTGCTGCACCCGTTTGCCAAAGGCGAAACCATTGTGCTGGCCAGCGTGGCGCTGGAGCTGACCGCCGCGCAATTGTTTGCCAAAGTGCCAGAGGTCTCTGCACTTTAGACGGCGTGCGCCTGGCGCAAGCACTCCTGCAGCGCCCGAGTGGCCCGTGACGGCTCGGGCGTGCGCCGGACGATGCCCAGAAACCGGCAGTCGTAGCGAAACATCTCGGGCTGCACCGCCCGCATTTGCCCTTTTTGCACAAACCGTTCCGCGTAGTGGTCGGGCAAAAACCCCAGGTAGTGGCCCGACAAAATCAGCGTGGCGATCGACTCCTGGTCGAAGCCGGTGGCGGTGCGGGGCAGGCGCACGCGCTGGGTGATTTCCATGTTGGGCGAGTGGTAGCCCAGCCCGGCAAACGGGTAGCGGCGCAGGCCGTCCCAGTCCAGGGTTTCGGCGGCGTGCACGGCATGCTGCGTGCCGCCATAAAGCAGCATGGTTTCACCAAACAGGTCGTCGTAGACCAGGCTGTCGGAGCTGCGGTGGCCGGGGATCACGCCCACTTGGAACTGGCCGTCGATGATGCCGCGCTCTATCGTCTGGATGGGGGCCACGTGCAGGCACAGGCGCACGTCCGGAGCCTGCGCGGCAAACTGGGCGATGGCGGCGCTGATGCGGGCCTGCTGGTTGCTGGCCGTCTGGTCGAACACCGCCAAGTGGATCTCGCCGCCCATGCGCTGGTGCAGCGCGTCCACGCTGGCGCGAAACGCTTCGGCCCCGGCCAGCAAGCGCAGGGTCTCGGTGTAGATCTGCTGGCCCTCGGGGGTCAGCGCAAAGCCGCTGCGGCCGCGGCGGCACAGGGTCAGGCCCAGGCGGGTCTCCAGGTCTTTGACGTGGCGGCTCACGGTGGAGGTGCCGATGTTCAGCTCCAGCTCGGCAGCCGCCATGCCCCCGCACTCGACCACGCTTTTGAACACCCGCAGCAAGCGGATGTCCATGTCCGTCAGCTGGCCCAGCACGGCCTTGTTCTTCGTTACTTGCATATTCTGCTAACTACAGAGTGGTATTTAACTCTTTATGAGAGTAACAGGGGCGGCCAGAATCCGCCTATTCTTTTTTAATCTGGAGCGCGCCATGGACATGACCGATACACAAAAACTGCAGCAAGCTGCACGTCCCCGTACCGATGCCGCATGGCTCAACGCGCACTGGATGCCCTACACCGGTAACCGCAACTTCAAGGCCGACCCGCGCATCATCACCAGTGCCAAGGGCTGCTACTACACCGACATCGATGGCCGCCAGATTCTGGATGGCCTGTCGGGCCTGTGGTGTTCCGGCTTGGGCCATGGCCGCACTGAGCTCACGGCCGCCGCCACCCGCCAGATGGCCACGCTGGACTATGCGCCCGCGTTCCAGTTCGGCCACCCGCTGTCGTTCGAGCTGGCCAACAAGCTGGTCGAGCTGACCCCCGACGGCCTGGACCACGTGTTCTTCACCGGCTCGGGTTCCGAAGCCGCCGACACCTCGCTGAAGATGGCGCGTGCCTACTGGCGCACCAAGGGCCAAGCCAGCAAAACCCGTTTCATTGGCCGCGAAAAGGGCTACCACGGTGTGGGCTTTGGCGGCATTTCGGTGGGCGGCATCGGTGCCAACCGCAAGATGTTTGGCGAAGCCTTGCAGGCCGACCACCTGCCGCACACCCAGCTCAAAAGCAACGCCTTCTCGCGCGGCATGCCCAAGACCGGCGTGGAGCTGGCAGACGAGCTGCTGGACCTGATCACGCTGCACGATGCCAGCAACATCGCCGCGGTGATCGTGGAGCCCATGTCCGGCTCGGCCGGTGTGGTGGTGCCGCCGGTGGGCTACCTGCAGCGCCTGCGCGAGATCTGCACCGCGCACAACATCCTGCTGATTTTTGACGAAGTGATCACCGGCTTTGGCCGCATGGGCGCGATGAGCGGGGCCGAGGCTTTTGGCGTCACCCCCGATATCATGAACGTGGCCAAGCAGATCACCAACGGCGCCCAGCCCATGGGTGCGGTGCTGGTCGGCAAAGAGATTTACGACACCTTCATGCACGCCGGTGCGCCCGACTACATGCTGGAATTTGCCCACGGCTACACCTACTCGGCCCACCCCGTGGCCTGCGCCGTGGCCCTGGCCACACTGGACATTTTGGTGAAAGAAGACATGCCCCAGCGCGTGCGCGCCATTGCTCCGCATTTCGAAAACGCGGTGCACAGCCTGCAAGGTGCTAAGCATGTCACCGACATCCGCAACTACGGCCTGGCCAGCGGCATCACCTTGGCCGCCTACCCCGGCGAGCCCGCCCGCCGCCCGTACGAAGTGGCGATGGCGATGTGGAAGAAGGGCTTTTACGTGCGCTACGGTGCCGACACCATCCAGATGGCCCCGCCGTTTGTGGTCACGCCCGCCGAGATCGACAGCATGGTGAATGCGCTGGGCGAGACGCTGAACGCGAGTTGAGGATTTATATAAAAAGTGCTTCCAGCGCATCTTCCACCTGCGCTAGAAGCTACTAAAACAGTAGCTAAGCGCTCTCTGGTGTTTGCGTGTCCAGTGGCACGATGGTCTGCTGCAAACCCACCGACGGGTTGTTCAGCCGCTCCACCATCATGCCCACGAGTCCCTGGGCAAGTTGCGGCAGGGGGTGCGATAGGGCGGCATGCAGATCGCCGCTGCGCAGTCCTTTGCGCGCATGCGGTGTCAGCTCGCGCACCACGCAAACTGGTCGGGTGCCGGGCGTGCTGCTGTAATGCTCGCGCAGCGCCCGCACCACTCCGTTAATACCGCTGCCCGCGATCAACACGCCCACGATGTCCGGATGCCTGTGCAGTAGGTCGCGCGTGCCTTCTTCGGCCAGTTGGTCGCTCTCTAGCGTAAACAGCGGCTCCATCAGCTCGAAGTTCGGCGCGTGCTCGCGCACGTAGGACCGAAAACTCATCTCGCACACCTCCTGGCATTGGAAGCGGTGGCTGCCTACAAACGTGACCAGCTTGCCCGGCATGTGCGCCATGTGCGTGATCAGCCAGGCAGCAGTGCGGCCCACGCTGCGGTTGTCCAGCCCAGCATAGCCTGCGCGGGCGGGCGTGCTCAGGTCGGAGATCAGCGCAAACACCGGTACGCCCTTGGCTTTGAGCCGCTCGATTTCGGCCCAGATCAGCGGGTGGTCCACGGCCACCAGGGCAACGGCACCGACCCGCTCGCCCATGTCCCGTAGCCGCAGCGACACGGCCTCGGGCGACAAGTCGTCCATGTAGGCGATTTGCGGTGCGGTGCAGTACTCACTGTGTGACTCGGTCGCCAAGGCTAGCGACTCGCCCAGCTCCTGGTAGAAGGCCGCATCGGAACGCTGCAACAGAAAGCCCAGCGTTTGGCGCACCCGTTTGCCACGCACCCGCTCGCGTATCACGCCTGCCGCGTGGAAGCCGATGGACTCGGCCACCGCGTGGATGCGTTCGGCCGTGTCGCGCCGCACGGGAGCCCGACCATTGAGCACACGGTCCACGGTGGAAAGGCTGACACCGGCGGCTTTGGCCACGTCGGCAATGGTCACGCGGCTGAGGTGGAGGTCGGTTGGAAGGTCGCTTGACATATTGCTTTCAATACTAACCCTAATGAAATGAAAGTCTATGACAGTTTTTATTTCATTTAGACATTTTTTTCTAATCCCACTCCCATAATTCGCACCAGAGCGCCACGGGACCTCCCGACCAGCGCCAACTAGGAGACACAGGTGCTGATGAAAACCCAACCCGACGGTCTGGTGCTGGAGATGCGCAAGATCACCAAGTCCTTCCCTGGCGTGAAGGCACTGGATGGCGTGAACCTGCAGGTGCGTGCGGGCTCGGTGCACGTGTTGGTGGGTGAAAACGGCGCAGGCAAGTCCACGCTGATGAAGGTGTTGAGCGGCGAGCACGCGGTGGACTCGGGCGAGATCTTCTTCAAGGGCGTGCAGCTCACGCACCAGAACACCCGCGCCGCCTTGGAGATGGGCATTGCCATGATCCACCAGGAACTGAGCCCAGTGCTGGACATGACCATCGCCGAGAACATCTTTTTGGGCCGCGAACCCATGCAGGGCAAGCCAGGCCACTTCGCCTGGCTGAACCTGTTTGTGGACTTTGACCGTATGGCCAGCGAAACGCAGGCCCTGCTGGACCGCCTGGGTCTGCCGTACCGCGCAAAGCAGAAAATGCGCGAACTCAGCATTGCGGGCATGCAGCTGGTGGAGATTGCCAAGGCCATCTCGCGTAACGCAGCGCTGGTGATCATGGACGAACCCACCTCGGCCATCAGCGACACCGAGGTGAGCATGTTGTTCCGCCAGATCGCCGACCTGAAGGCGCGCGGCGTAGCCATCATCTACATCACCCACAAGATGGACGAGATCTTCCAGATCGCGGACGACATCACCATCATCCGCGACGGCCAGTACGTAGGTTCTGGCAAGGCGGGCGACTTCGACCAGAACCGCCTGATCTGCCTGATGGTGGGCCGCACCATCAGCAGCATCTTCCCCAAGGAAGCCGTACCCATCGGCGAGGTGGCCCTGTCCGTGCGCGGTGCCACCCGCCACGGCGTGTTCCAGGACATCAGCTTCGAGGTGCATAAGGGCGAGATCGTCGGCCTGGCCGGGCTGATTGGCGCAGGCCGCACCGAGGTGGTCCGGGCGATTTTTGGGCTCGACCGGCTGGACGCGGGCGAGGTCTGGCTGAATGGCCAGAAGCTGGAACTGAACAAGCCGACGGACGCTATCCGCCACGGCATCGCCATGGTGTCCGAAGACCGCAAGGCCGAGGGCCTGGTGCTGTGCCGCTCGGTGCAAGAAAACATTTCTCTGGCAAATCTGGAAAAGTTTGCTCCCGGATTATTTTTGGATTTAAAGGCCGAAAAAGAATCTGGCCAGCACATGCGCCAGTTGCTGCAAATAAAAACTGCCAATCTCAATACCATCGTCGGCACTTTGAGTGGCGGTAACCAGCAAAAAATCGCGATTGCCAAATGGCTCCTGCGGGATTTAACGGTATTGATATTGGACGAACCCACACGTGGAATTGACGTAGGTTCTAAATCTGAAATCCATAAGCTCATGACCCAGTTTGCCAAACAAGGCCTGGCGATCATCATGATTTCTTCTGAATTGCCCGAAGTATTGGGTATGAGCGACCGCATTGTGGTGATGCAAGAAGGAAAAATGCGCGGCGAACTCAGCCAGGCAGACGCATCCCAAGAAAAAATTATGGCCTTGGCCACAGGAGTACACGCATGAGCGCCGTTATCCAAAAAGCCCCTACACCCGAGACACCCACCATGCTTTCCAAAATAAAAAATATGGGCTTTGCTGAGATATACCGTAAGTACGGCACTATTTTAATATTTATCGGTATTTTTGTTGCGTCTTCATTCTTGAACGAAACATTTTTAACCACTGGTAATTTGACCAATGTATTGCGTCAAGTGGTGGTGGTGAGTTTGCTAGCCTGTGGTGTGACATTTATTATTATTTTGGGTCATATTGACGTATCGCTGGGTTCGGTGCTGGCGCTGACCGGCACCCTCGCCGCCAGCGTGATGTCGTTGACGCAGAACATTTACCTCGCCATTTCGGCTGGAATCGGTGCAGGCATAGTTGTGGGGCTGGTTAACGGGTATGTCATCACTTACTTCAAGATCCCGTCCTTCATCATGACCCTGGCCATGACCACCGTGGCGCGGGGGGCGATTCTGCTGTACACGGCGGGCGTACCGGTCAGTGGATTAGGCGATTTTCAAGTTATTGGCCAGGGCAATATCGGCCCGGTGCCTATTTCGGTGTTGATATTGGTATTCGTGGTGATGGTGTCCTGGATCTTGCTGAACCGCACCAAGTTTGGTCGCCACGTCTATGCCGTGGGCGGTAATGCCAAGGCTGCGTTGGCATCAGGCATCAATACCGATGGCGTATTGCGCCGGGCCTTTGTATTCAACGGAATTTTGGTTTCGATTGCCGGTATCGTGCTGATGTCACGGATTAACTCCGGCCAGCCTGCCGGGGGTGTGGCCTATGAATTCGACGCGATTACCGCCGTGGTGGTGGGTGGCACCAGTTTAATGGGCGGTACCGGCACGATTACCGGTACGTTCATTGGTGCCATGATTATTGGCGTGATCAACAATATTCTGAATCTAATGAATGTCAGCTCGTACTGGCAGCAAATCGTTAAGGGCGTGATTATTGCCGTGGCGGTGATTCTGGATGTCAAAACCAAATCTGGCAGTGCCCGTAAAAAAGCCTGATCCACCGCACCACCATTTTGAAGGGCTTCCTATCGAACGATGAAAACCACGCTGTTTTCGGTTATATGGTTTTGAGACAGCCGTAACCTTGTATGGATTAACTCCGCACTAAACCACAAGTACATAAACACCAGGAAATCACCATGAAAAAATGCATCTTCACCGCAGCCGCTTGCGCCGTTTTAATCGCCGTCGGCTCGGGCGCCGTCTTTGCCCAGACCAAAAAGTTCGTCGTTGGCTACGCCAATCTGGCCGACACCGATGTGTTCACCATGAGCCGCAAGAACGCCTTCATCGAAGCCGCCAAAGCGGATGCCAATGTCAGCGTGTCGTTTGCCGATGCGGGCGGCGATGCCAGCAAGCAGCTCGACCAGATCGACAACTTCATCGCCCAGAAGGTCAATGCCATCGTCATCGTGCCGGTGGACTACCAGGGCATCGTGCCGGGCGTGGAAAAGGCCAACAAGGCCGGCATTCCGGTGATTGCACTGGGCATTGAATCCGCCGGTGGCAAGTTCACCTTTGTCGGCTCCAAAAACGTGGACGCTGGCCGCATGCAGGGCGAATTCATGGCCAAACAGTTGCCCAAGAACGCCCAGATTGTTTACCTGCAAGGCCAGCCCGGCCTGTACCACTCCAAGGAACGTCTGGAAGGCTTCACCAAAGCCCTGGCTGGCCGCACCGACGTGAAGGTGCTGGCCAACCTGCCCGCCAACTACGACCGCGCCGAAGGCATGAAGATCACCGAAGACTGGGTGCAGAAGTTCCCTAAGTTTGATGCGCTCATCGCTGCCAACGACCAGATGGCCTTGGGTGCCCTGCAGGCGTTGAAGACTGCTGGCCGCAAGGGCGTGATGATTTCTGGCATCGACGGTGTCAAGGACGCGCTGGACGCCATCAAGGCGGGCGACATGTCGCAGTCGATCTTCCAGAACGCCAAGGGCCAGGCCCAGGGCGCGTTTGACGTGGTCGAGATGATCAAGAAGGGCGAACCCGCTCCGAAAGAAAAGCTGATCCCGTTCGAGTCTATTGTCAAAGACAACGTCGCCAACTACAGCAAATAAAGCTACGGCTCGGTGGCACCGCCGCCGGGTTCTTATTACAACCGTTCACCACCCAACAGCGCACTACGTATTGAGGCCAAGAACCCGTGGAACCGGCTTTGCCTGGCCACTGGGTTCACCCCCGGCAAAGGGGTTGGCGAAGACACGCAGTGCGTAGCCTGGGGGTGAGCCTCATGAAGTGAATCCCATGGAACTCAGAATTGGCGTGATTGGCTGCGGCGCTATCGGCCAGGACCACGCACTGCGCATCCACCGCAAACTCAGCGGCGCGCGCATCGTGGCCCTCAACGACATCAATCTGGCGGCCACCCACGCTTTTAACGACAGCTCTCGCCTGGGTGCCAAGGTGTTTGACAACTACCAGGACCTCATCCACGCGCCCGATGTGGATGCGCTGCTGGTCGCGTCCTGGGGCCCGGCCCACGCCGCCCAGTTACTGGCCTGCATTGCTGTGGGCAAGCCGGTGTTCTGCGAAAAGCCCATGACGACCTCGGCCGAAAGCGGCTTGCGCGTCGTGGAAGCCGAAGTGAAGGCAGGCAAGAAGCTGGTGCAGGTGGGCTTCATGCGCCGTTTTGATGTGGGATACCGCGCTCTGAAAAAGACACTCGATGCCGGCACGATTGGCGATGCGCTGATGGTGCACTGCGCCCACCGCAACCCCAGCGTGCCCGAAATGTACGTGGGTGACATGTGCATAACCGACACCTTTGTGCACGAGATCGATGTGCTGCGCTGGCTGCTGGACGACGACTACGTTACCGCCCAGGTGGTCGAAGGCCGCAAGAGCCGCAACTCCCACGCCGGTTTACACGACCCGGTGATGGTGCTGCTGGAAACCAGCAAGGGCATCCGCATCGACACCGAAATCTTTGTCGGCTGCCGCTTTGGCTACGACATCCAGTGCCAGGTGGTGGGTGAAGTCGGCACGGCCAGTCTGCCCGAACCTGCCAGCGTGGCGCTGCGCCTGGAAGGCCGTGCCTCCACCGCCATCCAGATGGACTGGAAGCAGCGCTTTATCGATGCCTACGACGTAGAGCTGCAGGAATGGATTGACGCCACCCAGCGCGGCCAGGTCAACGGCCCTACCGCGTGGGACGGCTACTTCGCTTCTGCCACCGCCGAAGCCTGTGTGGAAGCCCGGCACAGCAAGGCCATCGTGCCGATCCGCTTGGCCCAGCGGCCATCGTTTTACGTCAAATAAATCTTTCAGGAACCCCCGTGAAACTCTCCATCTGCACCGACGTATACAACAACCTGTCCTTCCCCGACATGCTGGATAAAGTGAAATCTCTGGGTGTCAACGCCGTCGAAATGACCGCTGGCGGCTGGGCCAGTTGCCCCCACGTGCCCACCGCCGAGTTGCTGGCCACCGAAAGCAAGCTGATCGCTTTCCGGGCCGAGCTGGAAAAGCGCGGCATGGAAATCGCGGCCCTCAACTGCTCCGGCAACCCGCTCAATCCGGGCGAGATGGGCGAAAAGCACACCCAATCGAGCTACGACACCATCGTGCTGGCGGGCAAGCTGGGCGTGAAAAAAGTGGTGATGATGTCGGGCTGCCCGGCGGGTGCGCCCGGCGATCGGACTCCCAACTGGATCACCTCCACTGTCTCGTGGCCCGACTACATGGCGCCCGCGCTGGACTACCAGTGGAACGAGGTGGCCATCCCATGGTGGACCAAGTTCGTCGCGCACTGCCAGGCCCACGGCGTGGAGCAGATCGCCATCGAAGAATTTCCCTGCATGTTGGTCTACAACCCGGCCACGCTGTGGCGGCTGCGCATTGCGGTCGGCCCTACCGTCGGCATTAATCTAGACCCTTCGCACCTGATCGCCATGGGCGCAGATCCCATCGCCGCCGCCCGCAACCTCAAGGGCGCGCTGTTCCACATCCACGGCAAAGATGCGCGCATCGAGCGTGGCCTGTGCGATATCAACGGCCTGCTGGAAACCCAACCCGTCACTGCCGCCGAGACCCGCAGCTGGAATTACGTGGCCGTGGGCTGCGGCAAAGACTTGCAGTGGTGGAAAGAGTTCTTCTCGGTCTGCCGCATGGGCGGCTACGACGGCTATGTCTCGCTGGAAATGGAAGACCTGACCATGTCGATTGAGGCGGGTGTCCAAACCTCTATCGACGCTTTAAAGCAGACCATTAGCCAATAACAAGGACACACCATGCGCATCGCCCTCGACCCCTACATGCACCGCCACCTCTCGCTGCCCGAGCTTTGCCGCAAGACGGCCGAGTTGGGCTACGAGCACATTGAACTCTCGCCGCGCGCCGACTTTCTGGAATGGTGGGCCCAGCCGCGCGTCTACCCCGAGCGTATCCAGGGTTTCAAAAAGGCGCTGAAAGACCATGGCGTGAAGCTGGCCACGCTGCAGCCCATGTACCGCTGGTCCAGCCCGCTGGAAGACGAGCGCCTGGCGGCCATGCGCTACTGGAAAAAGGCCATCCAAGTGGCGGTGGAGATGGACTGCGACACCATGATTTCCGAGTTCGGGCGTGGTGCCTCGCCCGAACGTTCGGCGGGCCAAAGCTTCAACACGCCCGAGGCCTGTGAGGCGGCGTTTTGGCGCTCCATGGACGAGCTGATTCCGATTTTTGAGCGCGAAGGCGTGGTGCTGTCGGTCGAGCCGCATCCCGAGGACTGGATCGAAACCTTCGCCCCTGCTATCGACATCGTGCGATCCATCGGTTCGCCCAGTGTCAAGCTGTCGTACATCGCGCCCCACACCTTCTACTACGGCGACGACATGGCGGCCATGCTACGCGCCGCCGCTCCGGTGCTGGCCCATGTGCGGGTGGCAGACACCTTTAACCACAAAGCTTCGTCGGCGCTGCGCTACATCGTCAACCCACCGGGCGCCAAGGTACGGGTGCACCAGCATCTGGACATGGGCCAGGGCGAGATCGACTGGGACGTGTTCTTCGGCACCCTGGCCGAGATTGGTTTTGACGGTGTGCTGTCGAGCTGCGTGTTTGCCTGGGAAGAGCGGGCCGAAGACTCGTCGCGCTTCATGCGCAGCGAAATCCAGCGCTACCTCGACAAGTACCCCAAGTGATGTCCGAGGCGACCGCGCCACCCACCCAGGTCGAATCGCTGCTGGCCCACATCGGCAGCGAGTCTGGGACTTTGAGCAAACAGCTCAAGACTATTGCCCGCTACGTGGCGCAGCACCACGCGTCTATGGCGGGGGAGAAGATCGAGAACCTGGCGCGCAGTTGCAACGTCCAGCCCTCGGCAGTGGTGCGCTTTGCCAAGCACTTTGGTTTCCAGGGCTACAGGGATTTCAAGGCTGTGTTTCGCTGTGAAGGCTCTGCACCTGAAAATACAGGGTTTTTAAGCCTTTAGCGCTTATAGAGCCTACGCTAGCCGCTATGTATTTTGTGGTTTTGATCCTGGTGGGCTGGCGTATTTATTTAGCGACGGCTGCATTGGCGCGTGCAGAGTGAAACTACAGTTTGTATAGCTGTTTGCGCAGACGGAATAAGCGCTAGCTGCCGATTGGATGCCAGAAATCATGGTGTGACCACCAGCTCTTTGGTGCGCTCTTGGCGGACCACCCACAGGCCGAAAGCAATCACAATCGCCCCGCCCAGCAGGGTGCTGTGGTCGGGCGCGGTGTGCCACAGCAGGCCGTCCAGCGCCATGCCCCAGGCCAGGGCGGTGTATTCAAACGGGGCGACCACCGCCGCCTGCCCGTAGCGAAACGCCTGGGTGATGGCCAGTTGCCCGGCAAAGCCGCTCACCGCAATTACCGCCAGCACCGGTGCGTCGGTGGGCAGCACCGCCACCCAGTGCGGCCAGGCCAGCACCCCGGCCCCCAGCGCCAGCCCGCTGGTGCCCCAGAACACCAGGGCGGCGCTGGAATCGGTGCGGCTCAGCACCCGCCCGGTCACGGCCGACACCGCGTAGCACACGGCAGAGCCCAGCACCGCCAGCGCGCCCAGCGACAAAAACGCTTCCTGGTCGGGCCGCAGCGCCACCACCACGCCGCACAGCCCGCCCGCCAGCGCCCACCAGTGGCGGGGCCGCACGCGCTCTTTCAGCACCGGAATCGACAGCACCGTGATCAGCAGCGGGGCGATGAAAAAGATGGTGTAAGCCTCGGCCAGCCCCAGCGTGCGCAGCGCCGTCACAAACAGCGACAGCATGGTCACCCCGATCACCATGCGCAGCAAATGCAGCGGCCAGCGGATCTTCAGCAGGCTGGGCAGCTCCTTGCGCCACAGCACGTACAAGGCCACCAGCGGCAGCGCCACCAGCCCGCGCAGCGATGCCACCTGCAGGGGCGGGTAGTGGTGGCTCAGCGTTTTCAGGGCGGCATCCATCACCGAGAAAGAACCCACGGCAATCACCATGGCCAGAATGCCGCGCAGATTGGCGGCGGAAACAGAAGTAGATGGAGGGGGGGTGGGCAAGCGGGAGACTCCAGGGACGCAAGGCGTGGTTTATGCTGAAACGGTCTTCGTTTATATCGCTAACCCATTACTGGATTCCCCATGTCTCTCTGGAAGAAACCTTTCACCGTCGAAATCTGTACCGCCGGAGCCATCGGCACCGCCATTGCCCACCTGGGCATCGAGTTTTTGGAGGTGGGCGACGACTTTGTGCGTGCCCGCGTGCCGGTAGACCACCGCACCTGCCAGCCCTACGGCCTGCTGCACGGCGGCGTCAGCGTGGTGCTGGCCGAAACCCTGGGCTCCATCGGTGCCATGTACGCCGCCCCCGAGGGCCACCGCGCCGTGGGCTTGGACATCAACGCCAACCACCTGCGCGGTGCCACCAGCGGCTGGGTTACCGGCACCGCCCGCCCGGTCCACGTGGGCCGCACCACCCAGGTCTGGGCCATTGAACTGGTGGACGACGCCGGCAATTTGACCTGCGTGTCGCGCATCACCATGGCGATACTGGCACCCAAGATTTAAGTAAAAAGTACTTCTGGCGCTTGTAATGCCTACACAGTAAGCTATTTAAAACATAGCGTTTTGCGGGCTCAAGCAACCCCTTCGCCAAACAGCTCCGCCATGAACTGCGTGGACTTCAGCCCGGTGCCCGTCAGCAGCACCACGGTGGTCTCGGTCGGTTTGATGGCACCACACTGCTGCAGCACGTCCAGCGCTGCGGCTGCCGAGGCGCAGGTCGGCTCCACGTACAGGCCGGTGCGGGCCAGCTGGCGCACGGCGGCGGTGATTTGCGCCTCTGTCAGCGCCACGCTGCATCCGCCCGAATGGCGCAGCGCCTGCAGCATTTCGCGCAGCCGTACCGGGCGTTTGATGGCCGTGCCTTCGGCGATGGTGGGGTGCACAGCGCGGTCTACCGGCGTGTCCAGCCCTGCCTGAAAACTGGCATCCAGTGGCGAGCAGTTCAGCGGCTGGGCGGCAAACAGCCGGGGCAGTTGGGTAATCTGCCCGGCCGCCAGCAGCTCGCTAAAACCGATGTAGCAGCCCAGCAGGTTGCTGCCTGCGCCGACCGGGATGACGATGTTGTCGGGGGCTTTAAAACCCAGGTCTTCCCATAGCTCGTAGGCCAGCGACTTGGTGCCTTGCAGGAAGAACGGGTGCCAGTTGTGGCTGGCGTAGAAGATCTGTTCCGACTGGCGGATGGCCTCGGTTTCAGAGGCTTCGCGCGGGCCGTCCACCAGCTGAACCTCGGCACCAAAGGCGCGGATTTGCGCCACTTTGGGCTGCGGTGTATAGCTGGGCGCCAGAATCTTCACCTGCATGCCTGCGGCGGCCCCGGCCGCTGCAATCGCCGCGCCGCCGTTGCCCGAGCTGTCTTCCAGAATCCGGGCCACCCCCAGCTGTTTCAAAAACGACACCATCACCGACGCGCCCCGGTCCTTGAAGCTGCAGGTCGGGTTGAACCATTCGAGCTTGAAGAAGGGCTCCAGCCCGCCCCATTTTTTCTGCACCAGGGGCGTGCAGCCTTCGCCCATGCTGGCGCTGGGGTGGATGGCCAGCGGCAGGGCGGCGCGGTAGCGCCAGATCGAGCGCACCCGGGTGTCGATGTCGTCGCGGCCCATGCCGGGCAGCGGGGTGATGAGCATGGGGTGGCCGTCGTCCGAGCGCCAGCGGCGGTCGCTCAGCGGATACTCTTTGCCGGTGTGCGGGTCGAGGTAGCGGGGCATAGGCATGGCGGTTCCTTTATTGCGCGTCATTTGGCTTCATAGCTCTCGGCCGGGTTGTCGTTGGGGCGTGCCACCAGCGCCTGCAGGCTGGTGCTCATCGCCAGGTGCATGGCAATGCCACGCGGCGGGATGGCATCCACCAGCCAGCGTTGGTAGATTTTGGCCAGTTCGCCGGAGCGCATCATTGCGGTGATTTCGGCATCCATCGCCTGTTTGAACGCCTGGTCGTCCTTGCGGAACATGATGGCGATGGGCTCTACCGCCAGCACCTCACCCAGCAGCCTGAAGTTTTGCGGGGTTTTGGACAGGGCGATATTGCCCGCCAGCACGTTGTCGTCTTCCACCATGGCATCGGCGCGGCCGGATTCCAGCAGCATGAAGGTGTCGCCGTGGTCCTTGCCGAATACCTCTTTGAAGTCCAGCCCGGCCGCCCGTTTTTGCTGGCGCAGGGTTTTGACGGCGGTGGAGCCAGAGGTGGTGGCCACGGTGGTACCCGCGAGCTGGGCCACCGACTGGATGCCCGACTTGGCGTTGACGGCGATGCGCACTTCGGTGACGAAGGTGGTCACGGCAAAGGCCACCTCTTTTTGGCGCACCAGGTTGTTGGTGGTGGTGCCGCACTCCACATCCACCGTGCCGTTTTGCACCAGGGCCATGCGGTTGGCCGAAGTCACGGGCTGGTAGTGGATGGCCAACTCGGGCAGCTTGAGCTTGCGGCGGATGCCGGCGATGGCCCGCTCGCACAGCTCCACTTGGTAGCCCACATATTTGCCGTCGCCGGTGGTGTACGACAAGGGGGCTGCGGCATCGCGCACGCCGACGACGATGCGCTGCGTTTCGGTGATTTTTTGCAGGGTGTCGGCATGGGCTGCGTTGGCCCCGAGCGCGAGTGAACAGGCGGCAAAGGCCGCGTAAGCCATTTTGGTCAACATACAACTCCTGGGGATGGTGGATAGCAAAGAAATATGGGGTGCGGTGGCCGTCACCAGGGCCAGTGCAGGCGCTGGCCGCGGGCTTGGGTGGTGGCGCTGTGGTACAGCGACTCGGCCACGGTCAGGTCTTGCAGGGCGATGCCGGTCATGTCGAATACCGTGATGGCACCGGCCGGGCGCACCCAGGGCGCAGGGCCGAGCAGCAGTGCGCCGATCTCGGCCATGGCGCACGCGGGCGACCACTGCGATTCGCCCACGCTGCGGGCCTGGGCCATGTCGTCCACCACCAGCAAGGCGGCATCCAGCAGCCCGGTGGGCAGTTCGCGCTTGCCCTGGGTGTCGGCCCCCACGGCGTTGATGTGGGTGCCAGGCTGCACGGCCTGCCGCGAGAACAGGGCCTGGGTGCTGGGCGTGGCGGTAATGACGATGTCGGCCTGGGCCACGGCGGCATCGGCATCCACGGCGTGGGCGATGGCGCAGCGGTCGGCAAACGCGTTTTCAAACGCGGCATGGGCTTGGCCGCCCGCCGTCACGTACAGCACCTGGCGCAGCGCGGGCCGCACCCGCAGGGCGTAGTCGAGCTGGATCTGCGCCTGCACCCCGGTGCCGAACACGCACAGGCGGCGGCTGTCTTCGCGGGCCAGCAGCTGGATGCCCAAGCCCCCGGCGGCCCCGGTGCGCATGGCGGTGACGTGGTTGCCGTCAAACACTGCGCGCGGGCGGCCGGTGGCCGGGTCGATCAGCACAATCGTCGCCTGGTGCGCATCCTTGCCGCGCGCACGGTTGCCGGGCCAGAAGCCTGCGATCTTCAGGCCCAGCACCTGGGCCGTGGCGATGTCGCCCGACTTGATGCCGAACACCGCGCTGTGGCCGTCGGCCTGCGCCACGCGTTCACGCACCAGCGGAAACACCCGCCCGGTGCGGGCGCTGTGGGCTTCAAACGCCTGGCGCACGCAGCGCAGGGTCTCGGTATGGGTGAGCAGGGCCTGGACGGTAGGGTCGTCCAGCAGCAACAGGTCGGGGGCCATGGTGTCTATTTCTCTGTGTTTTGGAAAATATATCCAATACTAGACAAATAGTCAATTATTTACGGGTGGTGATGGTCTTCGCCCGTGGGATACGATCCGGAACTAGACAATTTGTCTGGATTTCAGACGCGACACGCATGGCCAAAAAATCCAACCAGCACCTGTTCTCCCAGCTCCAGCAAATCGCCGAAGGCCTGGGCAAAACCTTTGCGCCGTTTTGCGAGGTGGTGGTGCACGACCTGACGCACCCCAAGAACGCCATCCTGGCGATTGAAAACAACCTCAGCGGGCGCGGCATCGGACTGCCAGCCACCGAGTTGGGCCTGGCCCGCATCCAGGACCCGCAGTACCCGGCGGTGATTGCCAACTATGCCAACCAGTTTGCCGACGGGCGCAAGGTCAAAAGCACCTCCATCGGCATCAAGAACGAAGCGGGCGAGTACGTGGCCGCGTTGTGCCTGAACGTGGACCTGACCTTGTTTGGTGGCATCCAGGCGGCGATGGCGCAGTTCATGGCCACCGAGTCCAGCGCGGTGGCGGAAACCCTGGACGCGGCCAATGCCGACCGCATCCGGCAAACCATCGACGACTTTGCCGCCGCCCGGGCCACCACCTCCCGCGCGCTCAAGTCCGCCGACCGCAAACAGTTGGTGCAAGACATCAAACGCGCGGGCTACTTGGACATCCGCCGGGGTGCCGAAATCGCTGCCGCCCACCTGGGCGTATCGCGCGCCACGGTGTACAACGACGCGAAGTAGGGCGGAGAGAAATTTAAGCAAAAAGTGCAGTTTGGCTATGCATTACATACGCTGCTAGCTATAAAAAACAGAGCGCGCATAATGGGCTGAGGGAACTCAGCGCCCTACCTTGGTCTCTATCCAGTAGCCGTCGCAACATAGCGACCCTGGCAGCATCGGCGCTCTGCCCCTATTCACCACAAGGAGACTCTTATGCAGATCCAGTTCAACACCGACCACAACATCGAAGGCCATGAAGGCCTGGCAGCCCACGTTACCGGGGTGGTGCAGCACGCGCTGGCCCGGCTCAGCCCGCACATCACCCGCGTCGAAGTGCACCTGAGCGACGAAAACAGCGACAAAAACGGCCACCAAGACAAGCGCTGCATGCTCGAAGCCCGCCTGGAAGGCCGTCCGCCCGTGGCCGTAACCCACCATGCCGACACCCTGCACAAGGCGGTCGATGGCGCGGCCGACAAACTCACCCGCAAAATCGACGACCTGCTGCACAAGCTGCACGACCAGAAAACCCGTGGCGACGCGCTCGTCTTGCCGGAGTAAAAAGTTAGGTAGGTGCCAGGTTCACCGTCACCTGCATGTTCTGGATCTGCAGCGGCGCGCTGCCGTAGTCGGAGATAAACGCCACATCCGCCGCGTCGCGCCCGTAGGCCAGCACGATGCGCCCGCCGCGCGGCTGGCTCTGGGTGGCATCAAAGGTGTACCAGCGGCCACCCACAAAGACCTCGAACCAGGCGTGCAGGTCCATCGGGTCCAGCCCGTACAGGTAGCCCACGACAATGCGCGCGGGCAGGCGCAGGCTGCGGCACAGGGCGATACCCACATGCGCAAAGTCGCGGCACACGCCTGCGCCCTGGGACAGCGTGTCCATGGCATCGGTGGTAGCGCTGCTTACGCCGTACTGGTAGGTGAGGTTGTTATGGATCCAGGCGCGGATGGCTTCTGCCTGGTCGTAGCCGGGTGCCACGTTGCCCACAATGCCCAGCGCCCGCTCGGCCATCTTGTCCGACGGGCAGTAGCGGCTTTGCAGCAGGTACAGCAGCACGTTGTCGGGCAGCATTTGCATGGGGGTGGGGGCGGCTTGCGGGGCGGTGGCAATGTTGGCATCCACCTCGGCGGTCACCGACAAGGCCATCTGCGTGTGGCCAGGCTGCAGCACCATGCGCTGGCACAGGTTGCCGTACACATCGGTGTAGTCAAACCGCGGCACCCAGGGCTGCACGTCGAAGTTTTCCTGCAGGATTTGCTGGGCCTCGCCCTGGCAGGCCCGCAGCATGGCGACCAGGGGGCAGTCGGCAGCGTTGTGCACCGACAGGGTACAGGTGGCGGTGATTTGCATGTGTGTAGCTCCCAAAAAGCAAGTAGCTTAGACCTGCACGTGTGACAAGCATGTAGGAGGAGCGCGCTATATCTTGAGGACGCGAGGCTCTGCGCTCACGCGGGCTCCAAGCCGTGGTGCAGGGCGGCGCGCAGCACTTCGGCAAAGCGCCGCAGCTTGGCCGGATAAAACTGGGCGTAGGGGTAGAGCAACACCATCGGCAGCGGGGCGGCGTGCCATTCGGGCAGCAGGTGCACCAGCGTGCCGTTGGCCACGTCGTCGGCCACCGCCCAGGCAGAGGCGACGCACACGCCCAGGCCCATCAGCGCGGCATTGCGCATCGCAAACAGGCTGTCGGTGCTGATGCGCGGCTGCAGCGCCAGGCGGTGTTGCGCGCCGCTGCGGTGCTGCAGGGTGATTTCGTTGCGGTAGAAGGTGCGCAAGGCCAGCCAGGGCAGGGTGGCCAGGTCGTCAGCATGGGTAGGGAGGTTGGGCCGCAGGCCATCGCCCAGCAGGCTGGGGGCGGCCACCACGATGCGCGGAATCTCGGCCAGCTTCACCGATACCACAGTCGGGTCGTCCACCGCGCCGACGTGGATGGCGCAGTCGATGCCATCGGCAATGAAGTTGGGCGTGCCATCGTGCAGCAGCCATTCCACCGCCACCCGGGGGTAGCGGCGCAGATACTCGGCCAGCGGGGTGATGAGCTGCTGCTGGCCAAAGGCGTGCGGCGCCATCACCCGCAGCGTGCCCTCGGGCACATCCTGGCTGCCGCGCAGGTCGGCCTCGAAGGCATCCCAGCGGCCCAGCAGCTCCTTGGCACGGGCGAAGCAGCGGCTGCCGTCTTCGGTGAGTTGCATGGCATGGGTAGAGCGCTGCAACAGTTTGATGCCCAGCGAGCGCTCCAGCGCCTGCAAACGGCGGCTCACCGTGGGCTGGGTAGCGCCCATCTGCAGCGCCGCCGCCGACAGGCTGCCCGCCTCGACGATGCGCACAAAGGTTTGCATCAGTTCGATGCGGTCAGGGGTGGTCTTCATGCGTATAGCGTATAGGCATTGTGCTTAGCGTGGGCGTTCCCAAGTTTGTAAAGAACAAGGACACTCGCGGCATTCGACAATTTGAGGGTTTACACCATGTCTTCTACCGTTATGACGCATAACCAACCCGCTGCCATGCCCGGCGCACTGGTGCTGCTGTTGGCCGCAGGTGCGGGCCTGGCCGCTGCCGCGCTGTACTACAGCCAGCCCATGCTGGGCGTGCTGGCGGGAGAGTTCCAGGCCTCGCCGGTCGCCATCGGGCTGGTGCCGACGTTGACGCAACTCGGCTACGCGCTGGGCCTGATCCTGCTGGCCCCGCTGGGGGACCGGTTTGACCGCCGCCGCATCATCCTGGGCAAGGCGGCCATTCTGTGTGTTGCGCTGCTGACCGCGGCGGCGGCACCGTCGATTGGCGTGCTGCTGGCGGCCAGCCTGGCGATTGGCATCTCGGCCACCTTGGCGCAAGACATCGTGCCCGCCGCCGCCACGTTGGCCCCGGAGGCCAGCCGCGGCAAGACGGTGGGCACGGTGATGACCGGGCTGCTGCTGGGCATTTTGCTGTCGCGCGTGGTGTCGGGCTTTGTGGCCGAGAACGCGGGCTGGCGCAGCATGTTCGTGGTGGCGGCCCTCAGCATCGCCTTGCTGGGCGTGGCCGTGTGGCGCGGCCTGCCGCGCTTTGTGCCGACCACGCAAATGCCTTACCTGGCCCTGATGGCCAGCCTGGGCACGCTGCTGCAGCGCCACGCCGGTTTGCGCCGCGCCGCCCTGGCCCAGGGCCTGCTGAGCGTGGCCTTTAGCGCGTTCTGGTCCACCCTGGCGGTGATGCTGCATGCCGCGCCCTTCCATCTGGGCAGTGCCGCTGCCGGCGCTTTTGGGCTGGCGGGGGCTGCTGGTGCACTGGCCGCGCCGCTGGCGGGCAAGGTGGCCGACCGCAAAGGCCCCGAGGTGGTGACGCGCATTGGTGCGGGCCTGGTGGTGGCCGCGTTTATTGCCATGGCCATCGGCGGCATGGATGCTGGTGGCCCGCTGTGGCTGATCGCCCTGGGTGCGGTGGTGTTCGACCTGGGCGTGCAGGCCAGCCTGATCGCCCACCAGACCATCGTCTACAGCCTGGAGCCCTCCGCCCGCAGCCGCTTGAATGCGGTATTAATGGGCAGCATGTTCATCGGCATGGCCAGCGGAGCCTGGCTGGGCAGCCAGGCTCTGGCGCAAGGGGGCTGGCCGGGTGTGTGTGGCCTGGCGGCCTTGGCAGGTGGGCTGGCCCTGGCGGTGCGGCTGTGGCCGAAGGCCCAGGCATAAAATAGGCTGCTGGTGCAGGTTCTACTTGCACTGGAAGCTATATTTTTAAGAGCAATTCTACTTTTTACATGGCTCCACTATCCACCACCCACTGGCCCCGCGTCCTCACCCTGTGGCTGTGCGGCGTGGCGGCAGCGATGCAGTTTTCCAAGGTGTCTTTCGCCTTCCAGGCCCTGCAGGCCACCTACGGGGCCACGCCTGCGGCCATGGGCTGGATTTTGTCCACCGTGGGTATGGTGGGGCTGGTGTTGGGCGTGGCGATGGGCTTGTGCGCTCCGGCCATCGGCTACCGGCGCCTGCTGCTGGTGGGCATGGGGCTGGGGGCGGTGCTGGCTTTGGTGCAGTCGCTGGTGCCGCCGTTTCCCCTGCTGTGGCTGACGCGGCTGTTAGAGGGCGTGTCGCAACTGGCGGTGGTGGTGGCCGCGCCCACGCTGGTCATGCAGCACAGCGCGCCGCAGCACCGCGCTATCGCCATGGGGCTGTGGAGCACCTTTGTGGGGGTGGCGTTTGCACTCACCGCGGCGGGCGGGGGCTGGGTGCTGGCGCATTTCCAACTGGGTGGTTTGATGGCGGTGCATGCGGTGGCGATGGCGTTGATGGGCTGTGCCGTGCTGTGGCTGCTGCCCCGCGACAGCGCCGCCACCCAGCCCTGGCCCGCGCTGGCCAGTCTGCCGCAACTGCATGTGGGCATTTACAGCCAGTGGGCTACGGCGCTGCCGGGCTGCTGTTTTTTCTTCTATACCGCTACCGCCATCGCCTTGCTGACCTTCCTGCCGCAGCAGGACGGGGCCGACCGCGCCTGGCTGGCGGTGGTGCTGCCACTGCTCAGCATTGGGGGCAATTTTTTGGCGGGCTGGCTGGCCCAGTCTGTGCTGCGGCCCGCGCGATTGGTGCGCCTGGCGTTTGCGGGCATGGCTGCTGCCGGGATGGCGCTGGGGGTGTGCCTGTGGCAAGGCGTTGCGATTGCGCCGGTGGCCCTGCTGCTGATGGCGCTGGTGGGCCTGGCTGGCGGGTCGTCGTTTGCACTGGTGCCGTATTTGAGCGACGCGCACCCAGTGCAGGCCCGCGCCACCGGGGCCGTGGCGCAGATGGGCAACCTGGGTTCTACCCTGGGTCCGCCGGTGTTTGCCTACGCCATCGCAGGGTTGGGCCCGTTGGGCCTGGTGCTGCCGCTGCTGGTGTTGGCGCTGCTGGGTTTAAGCTTGGCCACCTGGGGCATCCGCCAGCACCACCGCCAGGCACCCTAACTTTTTTGCCACCTATGCTGCAACTCCACTACGCTCCCAGCACCGCTGCCATGGCGCCGCACATCTTGCTGGAAGAAATCGGCCTGCCGTTTGAATTGCTGCTGGTCGACACCAGCGCAGGTGCACACAAGGCCCCCGCTTACTTGTCGCTCAACCCCAACGGCCTGATTCCGGTGCTGACCGACGCCGACCTGGTGCTGTTCGAGTCCGCCGCCATCTGCCTGCACCTGTGCGACAGCCACCCCGCCGCGGGCTTGGCCCCGGTGGTCGGCACGGTAGAGCGCGCCCATTTCTACAAGTGGCTGGTCTGGATGACCAACACCCTGCAAAGCACGCTGATCGCCTACTTCTACCCGCACCGCTGGGTGAACCCCGGCAACACCACCGGTGCCGCCGAAGTGCAAGCCCAGGCGGAGCTGCGCGTGGGCGGCCTGCTGGCGCAACTGGATGCCGAGCTGGCCCGCCACGGCGGCCCCTGGCTGCTGGGCCCCACCTATTCTGCGCTGGACGCGTATGCGCTGATGCTGTGCCGCTGGACCCGCAACTTCACCAGCGCCCCGGCGCGCACCTACCCGCACCTGGGGCCGTACCTGCAGGCGGCGCTGGCGCGCCCGGCGGTGCAGCGCGTGCTTGCCACAGAGGCATTAAATCAGCCTTGGGTTTGAATTTACGCACCCCCAGGCTACAGTGCTTCGCATCTTTCGCCAACCCCCTTGCAGGGGGCAACACCAGCAGCCTGGCAAAGCCAGTTCTGCGGTGTTTCTGGAAGGATTGTTTACCGCGCTCCGTGGGATCTGAGTAGTTGCCTATTTTCGAATAAAAAGTGACGCTAGCGCTTATTCCACCTACGCTATAAGCTATTTAATTTATAGCAAAGTGTAGCTACTGGATAAAGGCGGTGTAGCCGGTTTTCAGGATCAGCGCGCCCACCACCACGATGAAGACGACGCGCACGAAACCGGTGCCGTGCTTCAGCGCCATGCGCGAACCCAGCACGCTGCCCAGTACGTTGGCGATGGCCATGGGCAGCACAAAGTGCCACCAGATGTGGCCGGTGGAGACAAACAAAATCAGCGCTGCCAGGTTGGTGGCGGTGTTCAGCAGCTTGGCCGAGGCCGAGGCGTGCAAAAAGTCGTAGCCCAGCCAGCGCACCATCAAGAACACAAAGAAGCTGCCCGTGCCCGGGCCAAAAAAGCCGTCGTAAAAGCCGATGGTCAGGCCAATCGCGCTGGCGACCAACGCCTCGTGCAGGCCGCCAAAGCGCGGCGCGTGCACCTTGCCCAGCTCTTTCTTGGCCAGCGTATAAATCAGCACCGCCAGCAGAATCACTGGCAACAGCTTGCGCAAAAAGTCGCTGGGCACCACCGTCACCAGCCAGGCCCCGAACATCGCCCCGGCAAAACCCGCCGCAGCTGCCGGTAGCAGGCTTTGCCAGCGCAACTGCACCCTGCGGCTGTACTGCCAGGTGGCAAACCCCGTGCCCCAGATGGAAGCCCCCTTGTTGACCCCAAACAGCGTGGCCGGGTGGGCGCTAGGAAAAGTGGCAAACAGCGCAGGCACCAAAATCAAACCCCCGCCCCCCACAATCGCATCCACAAAACCAGCCAGCAGCGAGGCCAGCGACACAAAAATAAGTTCCATGCCAAGATTGTCGCATTCAAAACCGCTCTTGTTTTAAGAGCATGTACTGCAGATGGAATAAGCGCAAGCGGCCTAAAAGCATAAACCAACGCAATGACATCCCTTCGTGAACAGCGCGGAGCTGGCTCCGCCAGGCCGCTGCTGTTGCCCCCTGCAAGGGGGTTGGCGAAAAGCGCTTGCGCTGTAGCCTGGGGGTGTGCAACAGCCACAAAAAGAAAAAGCGCCGTGGTTAAGCGGCGCTTTTCAAAAACATCTCGTAGCGGATGTCTAAATAGATTTGTTGATCATTCTGCTGGGTGTCTCCCCGGACCCTCGCTGGGAGAAGCGCTGGGCCCCTCTGCAAGTTGACGAGACTGTATCCGTATGCACAAAGGCCAGTACTAGGACTTACCCTTTCTGGTGCGCACTGTTTTAGAACGTAAACCCGTTTTCAGTGCGCCACTTGGCGGTGCGCCAGCATCTGTTCTTCGGCCATGAAGTCGCTGTAGGTGAAATCGGCATGGCCGATGTCGGCCTCGTCGTGCGCGTTCGCCAGGGCTTGGGCCAGCAGCTTGCGCAGCACCATCAGGCTGCCGGGGTCCAGGGCTTTTTCGGTCTCGGTCAGGGCCTGTTGCAGGTCCAGGCTGCCCATGTGGGCCTTGTGCGGGTTCAGGGTCTCGATGCCGCGCGTCAGGCGCAGGGCCAGTTGCCGGGTGGCGATGAAGCGGCTGGCGGCAAATGCGGGGTGTACGCGGCTCAGCACCAGTTGCAGGCCGCCCAGCAGAATTTGCAGCTCCAGCAGCTTGGGGTTGTCGGTCACCCGGGGCAGCATCAGCTCGGCGTTCCAGGGCGATTCTTGGCGCAGGTCGGGTGTGTTCATAGCGTCAAAGTTTATAGCTTGCTATGGTTTTGAATCACCGCAAAGCGGCATAAACGCCCAGCAATTGCGGCCTTCGCTAGGCCGCCCGGAGTTCCTTGGGATGTTCAAGTCGGCGCACCACTTCCTTGACCACAGCCAGCATCACCGCGCGGTCGGGGTTCGGGTGGTCGGCCAGGTGCTGGGTGGTGCTGCCAGCCTGCACCCAGGCACCGGCGGCGTCGGCCCCAAAGTGCAGCGCGATGCGGTGGGCGATGAGCAGCGGGCCACAGGCGCTCCATTGGCGGCTCCACTGCGGCAGCTTGGTGCGCCCCTCCCACAGCGTGCCTGCGGTTTCGTAGCATTCCTCGATTTGGTGGTGGCCCAGCAGATGGGCCAGTTGCCGCTCTTTGGCAACGCAACTGCGAAAGTATTCTTCGTCGGTCATGCGCATGGAGGACTCCTTGTGACGGTTGAACCACTATAGGCCTACGGATCGGGAATGTCAGGCGGGGTGGCCCGACTCGTCAAGCACCTGCACGGCATGCGCATAGCCGCGCTGGACGATGTTTTCCAGCCGCCGCCATTGCAGCATGCCGACGCGGGTCAGCGGCGGGTTGAAGTACAGGTCGCACAGCTGCTGGGCACTGTGCTGGCGCGACATGCTGTACAGGATGGTCACCGTCTGCAGGTAGCTGGGCAGCGACGGTAGGCGGTACCGGCGCTGGGCCAGCGGGCGCAGGCGGTCGCGCAGCAGGGCCCAGCTGCCTGGCATGTCCTCAAAGTCCACCCGCACGGGGGTACGGATGTTCAGGTCTACGCCGATCACCCGGCCCACGCCGCGCATGCTGCGCATCACGTCCACCGGGAAGTTGTTGAAGCTGCCGCCGTCGCACAGCAGGTCGCCGCCGTGCGCCACCGGCGGCAGCGCACCGGGGATGGAGGTGCTGGCCAGCAGCGCGTGGGCCAGGTTGCCGTGCTGCAGGCGCTGCTCGCTGGCGGTGGAGAAATTGGTGGCCACGCAGAAAAAGTTTTTCCACAGGTCTTCGATGTCGGCGTCAAAGCCCACCAGTTCTTCTACCGCCGTGCGCAGGATGCGTTTGAGCCGCAGGCCCTTGATCAGCGACAGCACCGGAAACAGGTTGAAGTCGCCGGTGGGGTTGGTGGCAAAGGCGCGGCGGGCGTTGGCCATCACTACTTCCAGCGGCTGGTCGGACGCGGCGTAGCTGGCCATCACCGCGCCGATGCTGGTGCCGCCCACCCAGTCCACCTCGATGCCGCGTTCTTGCAGGGCACGCAGCACGCCCAGGTGGGCCAGCCCGCGCGCGCCGCCACCGGCCAGCACCAGGCCCACGGCGGTGCGGCTCTGGATGCGGGCCAGCCGGGCCATGTCGCGGGGCAAATCGGGGCGGATGTGGATGTGCCCGGCCACGGGGCGCCGCGCCAGCCAGGCCGCGGTGCCACGCGGCGAGGGTTGGTTGGCGGGGTGCAGCAGCACCAGGATGTCGGCAATCACCGTCAGCGGCGGGCGGTTGCTTAAAAACCGCACCTCGCTGGGGTGCAGCACCGGCGGCTGGGTGGCATCGGCCAGCAGCAGTAGCTCATCGCAGTGGCGGCAGCAGCGCTGTGTCCAGGCCGTGGGCGTGGCATCGGCCAGCAGCAGCACAAAGTCGTGCTCGGCCTCGATTTCGTCCAGCAGCATGGCAATGCGGCGCTGGGTTTCCTTGTCGGTGTTGTCGCTCGGGCCCAGGCCCAGTGGCTCCAGCCGCTGGTCGATGTCGTGGCGGCTGACCACGCCCACCCGGCCCAGGGGCTTGAGCTGGGCGGCCAGCTGGGCGGCAAAGTCGGGCAGGGCGATGCCGGTGGTGATGGGCAGCAGGCCGATGGTGACCAGTTTGTCGGCGGGGGTGGCCTGTTTGCGGTCTTTGAGCTGGTGGATGATTTGCGTGGTGAACGCCATGGACACCTGGGCGCTGCAGGCCAGCAGGCGCTGGAAGGCCGGGCGGTCCAGCCGGGCCAGCACCGCATCGCGTACGGCCACCACGGTGGCGGCGCGCGGCTCGCCGGTGTACAGGCTCATTTCGCCCACCACTTGGCCGCGCACGATGTCGCCCACCCGCTGCGGGCTGCTGCCTTCGGACTGCACAAAGGCGCGCAGTCGGCCGCTGACCACCAGGTACATCGCATCGCCCGCCGCGCCCTGGGTCAGCAGGGTGTCGCCACCGCTGATCTCCACCCAGGCCAGGCTGTGCCGCAGCAGCGCCATGGCCTGGGGTTCCAGCGCGCCGAAGAAAGCGTGGAGGTGGCGCACCAGCAGGGCATCTTGGGATTTCTGGCGGGAGTGGAAGCTTGTCATGGCGATGTTCTTTTAAATGAAATTGGCACTTTGCGTAGATTGCACTAGCGCAAGTAGCTATTGTTTTAATAGTAATAGGGCTTGTACCATCGGCCCCCATGACCTCCCCCGCTTCCCCCTCGGCTTCGCCACGTTTTGTTACAGGCCCATTGTTCCGGCATGTGGCGGTGATGTCCACCACCTCGGCCATCGGGCTGGTGGCCGTGTTCATCGTGGATCTGATCAACCTGTTCTACATCTCCCAGCTGGGCCAGCAGTCGATTGCGGCGGCGGTGGGGTTTGCGGGGGTGGTGGGTTTCTTCCATGCCTCGCTGTGCATCGGGCTGACCATCGGCATCACTGCGGTGGTGGCGCGCACCGTGGGCGCGGGCCGCGCGGTGGATGCCAAGCGTCTGGCCACCTCCAGCCTGCTGCTGATGGCGCTGCTGGCCGCTCTCATCGGCAGCGGTACCGCACCGTTTCTGCACCCGCTGCTAGAGGCCCTGGGTGCCACCGGCGAGACCGAACGCCTGGCCGTGCGCTACCTCAGCGTCACCGTGCATTCGCTGCCGCTGCTGGGGATCGGCATGGCCTGCTCAGCGCTGATGCGCTCGGTGGGCGACGCGCGCGGGGCCATGGCAGTGACGCTGGGGGCTGCGGTAGTGACGGCCGTGCTGGACCCGATTTTGATCTTCGGCCTGCACATGGGGCTGGACGGCGCGGCGGCTACGTCGGTGGTGTCGCGCAGCATTTTGGCGGCGGTGGGCTTGCGCGGCGTGTTGCGCCACGGTTTGCTGGGCCGCTGGGACCGGTCGGCCTTGGGCGCAGATGCCAAGCTGCTGGCGGGCGTGGCGGGCCCGGCGGTATTGACCAACCTGGCCACCCCCATCAGTGCCGCGTTCGTGACCCATTCCATTGCCCAGTTTGGCGCGTCGGCCGTGGCCGGGCAGGCCATCATCGACCGCGTCACCCCGGTGGCGTTTGGGCTGATCTACGCGCTCAGTGGCGCGGTGGGCCCCATCCTGGCGCAAAACCTGGGCGCGGGCCATTTCGACCGGGTGCGCCAGGGCCTGCGCGACAGCCTGCTGTTCATGGTGATCGCGGTGGGCACCGCCTGGCTGCTGCTGGCGCTGGGGCAAAACGCGCTGGTTTGGGCTTTCAGCGCGCATGGCGAGGCAGCGCATCTGATCCACATGTTCTGCTCCTGGCTGGCCGCCAGCTTTTTCTTTGCCGGGGCGCTGTTTGTGGCCAATGCCGCGTTCAATAACCTGGGCAAGCCGCTGTGGTCCACCGGCTTCAACTGGGCCCGCGCCACCCTGGGCACCATCCCGTTTGCCTGGTGGGGCGCGCAATTCGGTCCGGTCGGCGTGCTGGCCGGGGCGGCCATCGGCACCGCGATTTTTGGTTTGCTGGCGATGGGGGTGGCGTTCCGTCTGGTGGGGCGGATGGGGCCGCGCGTCTAGCTGTCGTTGCGGCTCTGGTCCACCCACACCAACTGGTCTACCGCCAGCCCCAGCTGCTGCGCCTTGGCCAGCAACTGGGCGCGGATGTCGGCGGGCAATTGTTTGTCGCGCGCCAGAATCCACACGTAGTTGCGGTCGGCCCCCACCACCATCGCCCAGCGGTAGGCCGGGTCCAGTGCCACCACGTGGTAGCCGCCGTAGAACGGGCCGAAGAACGACACCTTGAGGGATGCGGTACGCGGGTCGCCGGTGAACTTGGCCACGCCCTCGGCCTCTTTCCAGGCGTTTTTCTCGCTGCTGAAGCCCCGGTTGATGACTTGCACGCTGCCATCCGGTTGCAGGGTGTAGCGGGCGCTGACGTTGTCCAGCCCGCGTTCAAACGAATGGTCCAGCCGGGCAATCTCAAACCACTTGCCCGCGTAGCGCGTGGCATCGAACGGCGTAACTGCCGTGATGCCCTCGGGCAGCGATGTGGAGCAGCCGCCCAGGGCGAGCGCGCAGGCCAGCAGCAGGGGGACTAAACGGCGAAAAGTGTGTTGCATAAAATTTATAAAAAATCAGCCTCTAGCGCATATGTTACCTGCGCAAGCAGCTATGAAAATAGTAGTATTACCCCAGCACCGGAAACAGCTTGTGCAGACCGTCTGCCATCACCTCCACGGCCAGGGCGGCCAGGATCAGGCCCATCAGGCGGGTCATCACGTTGATGCCGGTTTTGCCCAGCACACGGGCAATGGGCCCGGCCAGCGCGAAGCACAAGGCGGTGGCCAGGCCGATCACCACGCCGTAGCCGACCAGGGTGGCCAGTTGCCAAAAGGTCTTGGCCTTGTCGGCATAAATCACCACGGTGGACATGCTGGCCGGGCCGGTCAGAAGCGGAATGGCCAGCGGCACTACGGCAATGCTGGCCCCCACAGCGGCGCGCTCGGACGCGTCTTGCAGTTCGGTGGCGTTGGACTTGGCCTCGGCGGGCTGGGCGTTGAGCATGTTCAGTGACGATGTCATCAGCAGCAAGCCACCACCCACCTGGAAGCTGGCCAGCGAGATGTTGAAGAACTCCAGAATCTGCAGGCCCAGCAGGGCGCTCACCGCAATCACCACAAACACGCTGAACGACGACACCCAGATGGTGCGCTTGCGCTGCGCGTCCGAAAAGCTCTGCGTGTAGTGGATGAAAAACGGCACGATGGCCAGCGGGTTGACGATGGCCAACAGGGTGATGAGGGGTTTGAAGTCCATAGTGGGGGGAGCTTAACGTTTGCGGCTTACAGTTGCGCCGACTTATTGACACCACCTTTCAGGAGTTTTCCCCATGTCCTCTTTCATTGACCTGACTGCCGCCGATGGCTTTGTCCTGCCTGCCTACGTGGCCCAACCCAGCGGCACGCCCAAGGGCGCGGTGGTGGTCATGCAGGAAATTTTTGGCATCAACAGCCACATCCGTTCGGTGGCCGATGGCTATGCGGCCGCAGGCTATCTGGCCGTGGCCCCGGCCATGTTCCACCGGGTGCAGCCGGGTGTGGATTTGGGCTACACGGCAGACGATGTACAGGCCGGTATCGCCCTGAAAGCTGCGGCCGAAGCGCTGGGCGTGCCCACGCTGATGCTGGACGTGCAGGCCGCTGTGGCCTATGCCACGGCCCAGGCGGGCAAGGTCGGCACGGTGGGCTACTGCTGGGGTGGCTTGTTGAGCTGGCGCGCGGCCTGCCTGGTGCAGGGCCTGGCGGCTGCGGTGACGTATTACGGCGGCGGCATGACGGTGGCGGCCGAAGTGGCCCGCACGCCCCGGGTGCCGGTGCTGTCGCATTTTGGCGAGCGCGACCATGGCATTGCGCTGGACACGGTGCGTGCTTTTGCCCAGGCCCACCTGGCGGTAGATGTGCGCCTGTACCCGGCCGACCACGGCTTCAACTGCGACCAGCGCGGAGCCTATGACGCACCGGCGGCGGCGCTGGCACTGGAGCGCTCGCTGGCGTTTTTTGCCGAGAACCTGGGCTGATTGGTACGCTGGCCGCGGCCAACGATTGTTGCTTTCGCCGCAACACAGTGGTTCCTTGGGACGCTATTTAAAGCCGGTCAACCATACCGATCTATTCCACACAGGAGGGGCAGGGCGATCAGCCTGATGCCCGACCTCCAGCGCAGCCACCATGGCCGCGCCAGGGGCTCCTGCTGCGATTGTTTAGATTGTTTATGCACTGACTTTGAAAGACACCACCATGCGTACCACCCAATTTTTAGCCTCTTCCTTGATTGCCCTGGCCTCTGTGGCCACGGGCAATGCTTTTGCGGACTCTTATGGCCGCAGCACGCAGGCCAGCCCTGCGGCAGCCAGCACCGTGACCCGCGCGCAGGTCCAGGCCGAATTGGCACGGGCCTACCAGGACGGCTCGCTGTCGTTGATCCAGGACGATAAAAAATATCCGGTCATCGTCAACACCCACCCGGGCAAAACCGTAGGCCAGGTGCGTGCAGAACTGGTGCAAGCCCAGCAGGACGGCAGCATTCCCAAGGTCCACGGCTAACAACCCCGCAGGCCCCTAACCGGGGGCCTTGTCCGCCACCACCTTCCAGCGGGCTTCCATGAAGTCCAGTAGTGCCTTCAGGGCCGCGCTGTTGTGGCGGCGCTGGGTGTAGGCGGCGTACAGCCACAGGTCGTTGGCGCGGTAGTCCTCCAGCACGGGCACCAGGGCTCCACTGTCCAGATGCGCTTGCACCAGCAGACGTGGCACGCGGGCAATGCCCAGGCCGTGCAAGGCCATGTGCACCAGCGGTACCGGGTCGGTCGCGTCCATGCGGCTGCGCACTGCCACGTTGTGCGCCTTGCCGTTCACTTTGAAGCGCCATTCCGGGTGCATGCCGTGTATGGACAGCGTCACGGCATCGTGCTCGACCAGTTCGTCCGGGTGCCGGGGCACGCCGCGTGTCTGCCAGTAACCGGGGCTGGCGCAGACCACCACGTCAATCAGGCGCAGCTTGCGCGCAATCAGGTTTTCATTGGGTGCGGTGCCCACGCGCAGCGCCAGGTCCATTCCTTCTTCCACCATATCGAGCACCCGGTTGCTCAGGTCCAGGCTGATGTGCACCTCGGGGTAGCGGCGCATGAAGTCGGCCAGCAGGGCGGGCAGCTCCACGCTGCCAATGCCTTGCGGCGCGGTCATGCGCAGGCGGCCGCTGGGCTCTTGCGAGCGGTGCTGCAGCTCCTCGCGGGTCAGCGCCATCATTTCCAGCAGGGGCTTGCTGCGCTCCAGCAACAGGCCGCCTGCGTCGGTCAGGCTGACAGTGCGGGTGCTGCGGTTCAGCAGGCGCGTGCCCAGGCGCGACTCCAGCTCGGCCACGTGCTTGCTCACATTGGCTTTGGACACGTCCAAGGTTTTGGCGGCCAGCGAAAAGCCACCGCGGGCGGCGACTTCACGGAAGGTCCGGATGAGTTCGAGAGTGTCCATTGTTTCCAAGACCGAAACAGCCTGGTTCCGTTTAGGGTGTCATAAAGCTGAAACTTAGTTCTGCTGCTGCATTCTGAATGAGGGCAAGGCAAGAACATCTTCTTAACCCTGTGAACCAGTCCTCCGGCGCTGCAACCATCTTAAAAGAGTGGTGTGCCCCGCCAGAGGTTCCTGGTCCTGCTGAACTGTTTTAACTTTAAGGAATGACCATGAACACGACGAAATTTTTAGCTGCTTCCCTGATTGCTTTGGCCTCGGTGGCCACCACCAGCGCGTTTGCCGATTCTTACGACCGCGAACACCCACTTGTGATCAACACCCAGAGCGCGGTGACCCGCGCGCAAGTGCTGGCTGAGCTTGTAGCCGCTGAAAAAGATGGCACGCTGGCCTCGGCGAACGACAACAACTACCCGGTCGTCACCCCCACGGGTACGGCCCTGACCCGCGCGGAAGTGCGCGCCGACCTGATCAAGGCGGAAAAAGACGGCTCCATGCCCGTCGTGCACGGTTAAAAACCGGCCGCTGTGCCCAGGGTAACCCTGGGTTAGTCGGCTAGCGCTGGGCGGTCTCCCTGGCGCACAATGTTACAAATCGGGTCTGTGCATCGCCCGGCCACAGCGCTTCATGCGCTGTGGCCGGGCGATGCCTTGAGTCCGGTTTTCATTGGCCAGAGAGACTCACTATGGGAATAGACCAGGACTTACGCAATAACGTCTGTGCGCCCACAGGGCGACACAGAGGGCGCGGCGCCAGTCTTGTGCAGATAGGGCGGCTCCAATGGGCTCCTTTGGCGCTGTGCACCGCCACTTTAAGCATTGCGTGGCTGGCCCGACCGCCTGGCTTATGGCCCGCAGTGTGCGGCGCATTGGGGGTGTTGGCCGTGTCCTGGGTGGGTACGGTCGTGCTGCGGCGGACTCTGCGGGTGCATGGGCAGACCGTGGCCGATGTCTTGGCGGCCCTGGAGCTGCAATGCCAGCAGCAACGCACTGTGCTGGACAGTCTGCCGTTCCCCGTCTGGTTCAAAGATGCGCAGGGCCTGCACCTGCTGGTCAACCAGGCTTATGCGCAACGGCTGCAGATGTCCCATACGGATGCGGCAGTAGGCAAAACCGACTTTGAACTCTGGCCCGCACCCTTGGCCCAGCGGTTTCGCGACGACGATCTGCAAGTGATGGACAGTGGCGAGGCCCGCCATATCGAAGAGCAGCAAGGTGCGTGGCCCGATGCCCCGTGGGAAGAAATTTTCAAGACTCCGGTGCGCTACGGGCCAGGGCAGTGCGGTACGGTGGGCGTGGGGATCGACATCAGCCTGCGCAAACGCGCCGAAGCCCAGGTGCTGGAGCGCGAGCGTAACCAGCGCGTGCTGGTGGACAACCTGCCCTTCAAAATCTGGCTCAAAGATACAGAAAGCCGTTTTCTGGTGGTGAGCCAGGGTGTGGCAGACGAGCGCGGCTTTGCCCAGCCCAGCGACATGCTGGGTAAAAACGACTTTGACTTGTTCCCGCCCGAGATTGCCGAGGTCTGTCTGGCCGAAGAGCGCATGGCGATGCAGAGCTTGCAAGCGGTGCACATCGAGGCCCCGCTGGGCACGGGGCCACAGGCACGCTGGTTTGAAACCATCAAGGTCCCGGCCATCCTGGACGGTGAACTTCTCGGCACGGTGGGCCTGTCGCGCGACATCACCGATCGCAAGGCCATTGAAGACCGTTTGCACATGTTGGGGGCGGCGCTGGACCGGGTGGGGGACTCGGTGTGCCTGGTGCCGTTTGGGACCAGCGGCTTTGTTTACGTGAACGCGACGATGTGCAAATCTCTGGGTTACAGCCAGGCCGAACTTATCGGCGGTATGACGCTATACGACATCGATCCGGCGCTGACGGTCGCCAAGTTGGGCAGTCTGCGGGCGGAGCTGAAGACGCGGGGCCATGTGCTGTTCGAGTCCATCCACCGGCCCCGCCAGGGCCCCGACTTTGCGGTCGAGGTCCGCATCAATTCTTTTGTGCATGAAGGCGTGGAGTATTCACTGTCCACTGCCCGCAACATCGTGGACCGCCAAGCCCTGCAAAAGCGTCTGACCGACAGCGAGCAGCAGTTTCGGGGCCTGGCTGAAAACATCACCGATCTGATCCTGTGCCTGGATGCACAAGGCCAGAGGGTCTACATGAACCCGGCGATGCAACGCTGGTACCGCAGTGTCTGGGGTGACGATGCGGATGTAATGCACCCCTCGGTCACCATGCTGAACCATGCCACCCGGCAGCAGCACGAAGCCCTGGTGGCGCGGGTGCTGGCCACCGGCTGCGAAGAGCAGCTTGAATTTACGTCGCCACAGCAGGGCCAGTTAGACGCCATCACCGCTATGTCGCGCTACATGCCCTTGCGCAACGCTGCGGGCGATGTCGAGGGGGTCATCATCTTGGGCCGCGACATCACGGCCTTGAAGCGCGACGAGGCTAACCTGCAGCGCCTGAACCGCGCGCTGACCCTGATCAGTGCCATCAATCTGGCGGTGGCCAAGTCCACCCAATTGCAGGATTTGCTCGATACCATTTGCCGCCTGATGGTGGATTTGGGGGGCTACTCCACCGTGGGTATTGGCCGCACCGAGACGGATGTTTTTAAAAGCGTCAGCCTGGTCGCCAGCCACGGTGTATTGGCCCAAGAGATGCGCCTTTTGCCGCACAGCTGGTCTGAAACCGCACCGGGTTTTGGTGTCATGGGCCGCTGCATCCTGGAGGGTGCGCTGGTGGTAGTGGCAGATGCCCGCACCGACCCCCGTGCCATGACCGGGCCGGGCAGCGCCCAGGCTTTGGGGGTGCGGTCCATGCTGTGCTTGCCGCTGCACGGTGCGGATGGCGTGTGGGGTGCGATTTTTGCGCATTCGAGCGTGGTCGAAAACTTCTCTGTCGACGAGGTACGCCTGTTTGGCGAAGCGGCCAACAACATCGCTTACGGTATCCGCGCCATCCTGGCCCAGGCTGGAATGCGGGCCGCCGAGCTGGCCTTGTATGAATCCGCGTTGGCACGCCAGATTGCCGAGGAGGCCAGCAAGGCCAAAAGCGAATTCCTGGCCACCATGAGCCACGAAATCCGCACCCCCATGAACGGTGTGCTGGGCATGACCGGTCTGCTGCTCGACACCCCGCTGAGCGACGAGCAGCGCGAGTACGCCGAAACCGTGCGCAACAGTGGCGAATCTTTGCTGCGCATCATCAACGACATCCTCGACTACTCCAAGATCGAAGCTGGCAAGCTGGAGCTGGAGGTGCTGGACTTCAACCTGCGTACCCTGATGGACGAAGTGGCGGACGTGGTGGCTTTCGGCATCGGCAACAAGCCGGTGGAGTGCGCCTGGGTGGCGCAGTCGCAGGTGCCGTCCCGCGTCCGCGGCGACCCCGGCCGCCTGCGCCAGGTGCTGCTGAACCTGGCAGGCAACGCGACCAAATTCACCCAGCAGGGCGAGGTCACCATCGACCTGGCCCTGGTGGCCGACCAGGGCAGCGAGGTGCTGTTGCACTTTGAGGTGCGCGACACCGGCATCGGCATCACGCCTGAAAAACTGGCCCAGCTCTTCACCCCTTTTACCCAGGCCGACGCGTCCACCACCCGCCAGTACGGCGGCACCGGACTGGGCTTGGCCATTTCCAAGCAATTGGTCGAGCGCATGGGTGGTGTGATCGGTGCCCGCAGCGTACTGGGCCAGGGCTCGGTGTTCTGGTTCGAGTTGCCGTTGGGCCTACCGCCGACACCCCACGCGGCCGAGGTCGAGCGTCCCTTGTCGGACCTGGACGGCCTGCGCGTTCTGGTGGTCGATGACAACGCCACCAACCGCCGCCTGCTGGAGCTGCTGCTGCAAGATTGGGGCATGCAGGCCGTGCCCGCCGAAGACGGCCTGCATGCCCAACGCGTTCTGGCCACCGAGCAGGCTGCGGGCCGCAAGCTGCATGTGGCCATTCTGGACATGCAAATGCCCGGCATGGACGGCGTGGGTCTGGGCCAATGGATGCAGGCCGACCCGCTGTGGTCGCAGATTCCGCGGGTGATGCTGACATCGGTGGCCCGGCGCGGTGATGCGGCGCGCTGCAGTGCCGCAGGCTTTGCCGCGTTTTTGACCAAGCCAATCAAGGGTGCCCAGCTGCTGCGCTGTATGCACAACGTGCTGTCCCACGCCGCACCACCCCCGTCTCTTGTACCTGTACCGCTATCGGCCAGCCGCACGGGCTTGTTTACTACGCCGACGGGTGCCCTGTCCGGAGCCCGTGTGCTGGTGGTGGAAGACAACCCCACCAACCAAAGGCTGGTGCTGGCCCTGCTGGACAAATGGGGCCACCAGGGGCACACCGCCCAGCATGGCTGGGATGCCTTGGCCCTGCTGCGCCAGGACCCGTTCGATCTGGTGCTGATGGACTGCCACATGCCGGAAATGGACGGCTACGAAGCCACCCGCCGTATCCGCGCAGGCGAGGCCGGGGCGCGCCACCGCGACGTACCCATCATTGCCCTTACCGCCAACGCCATGGTGGGCGACCGCGCCATCGCGGTGGCGGCCGGTATGGACGACCACATCAGCAAACCCATCGACGCCCCGACCCTGCGCGCGGCAGTGCAGCGCTGGCGCAGCCTGCGTTCCGGCAGCGGCGCGCCATGGCCGCCGACATCCCCCACTGTTACACCTTTGGAGGATTTCAATCCGGAGCTCCTAGGCCGATACTATGGGGCCGATCTGGCGCAGGTAGCTCCCTTGCTGCCGGGTTTGCTGGACGACTTGCAACACCCATTGCCCGCACTCTACGCGGCATTGCAAGCCCGCCATAACGCAGAAGCCCAAGTGCGGCTGGCTGCCCTGGCCCGCGCAGCCGACGCACTGGGCGGTGCCGCATTGGCCCAGCAGGCACGGGCACTGCACGACGCACTTGGCCGCCACCCTGGTGATGGGCCCGCGCTGGAGCCCGGACTGGACGCGCTGGTGCTGCGTCTGGGGAGCGCCGTTTTGGCGTGGACGACAACTGGGAGTGCTGCATGGACGTAGTGATCGTGGACGACGTAGACATCAACCTGATGCTGCTCAACCGCTTAATGGACCAGGTCGGTGGCTGTCGCGTGCACTGCTTCTTAAAGCCTCTGGAAGCCTTGGCGTTTTGCCAGACCACTGTGCCCGACCTGTTGCTGGTGGACTACCTGATGCCGGAGCTGGACGGCATCAGCCTGGTCCGCCAGTTTCGGGCCTTCCCGGGGCGCGAAGACATCCCCGTGCTGATGGTCACTTCCAGCGACGAGCGCGCCGTACGGGTCGAAGCGCTGGAAGCCGGGGCCAACGATTTTTTGTCCAAACCCTTGGACCGCACCGAATTTTTTGCCCGCACGCGCAACATGCTGGCCCTGCGCCGCAGCCAGACCCGCCTGGCCGACCGCGCCCAGTGGCTGGTTGAAGAAGTGACCAAAGCCACCGCCGAGCTGCGCCTGCGCGACCGCGAAACCATTGCCTGCATCTCCCGCATCGCTGAATACCGCGACCCCGAAACCGGTCTGCACACCCAGCGCATGGCGCATTACTCGCTGCTCATCGCCGCGCACCTGGGCCTGCCCGCCGAAGCGCAGCAGTTGCTGTTCGATGCCGCACCCCTGCACGACGTGGGCAAGGTCGGTATCCCCGACAGCATCCTGCTCAAGCCAGGCCGGCTGGACCCGGTCGAGTTCGACACCATGAAAACCCACAGCAGCATCGGCCACCAGGCGCTGGTGGTGGGCCGCTCGCAACTGATGCAAATGGCCGCCACCATTGCCATCTCGCACCACGAGAAGTTCGACGGCACGGGCTACCCTTTCGGACTGGTGGGCGAGGCAATACCCCTGGTCGGCCGCATCGTCGCGGTGGCCGACGTATTTGATGCGCTTACCAGCGCCCGCCCTTACAAAGCCGCCTGGCCGATAGAACGCGCCCTGCAACTGCTGCGCGATGGCTCGGGCAGCCATTTCGACCCCCTGTGTATCGACGCCTTCATGGCCCAGCTGGCGGCCGTGCTGGCCACCAAGGCCCGGCTCGACGACCCCGCCGACGCGGTATGAACATCTTGCTGCTTGGCACCTACGCCACGCCGGGCCACGATGCCGTGCTGCGCACCCTGCTGCACGCCTGGGGCCACCAGGTGCTGGCGGATGAAGCCGCAAACGCGGCGGACCTGGTGCTGCTGGACCTGGATGGAAATGCGCCGCTGGCACACCCCACGCGCCCAACGTTGGGGCTGGTGACTTTCGACTATCCCGGAATCCGGGAGCGCTGCCAGGCCGCGGGTCTGCACACCCTGCTGCCCAAACCCGTGTACCCGGTCCAGCTGCGCACCGCCATGGAGGAGGCGATGGCGGCCATGCCGCACTTCGACTACGCCCAGGCCTTGGCCGAGGCCGACCCGTGGATCGTCGGCACCATCGCCGCCCCGTTTATGCGCGACTGGCCGCAGCAATTGGCTGCACTGGAGGCGGCCATGCAGGTGGGCGATGCCCCCACGGCCCAGCGCATTGCCCACACCCTCAAGGGCCTGGTCGCCAACTTCCGCGCCGACCCCTTGGTCCGTGTGGCGCAAGCCCTGGAAACCGGCAGCGCCGACTGCACCCTACCTGGCCCCCAGGCGCAGGCCGCGCAGGCGGCGGTACTGCGCACCGAACTCGGCCTGCTGCATACCGCTCTGGCCGCGTTCTGTCAGGCCCATCCCTAAGGTTTTGCGCTGCGGGCCGCATTACCATCTGGTTTCTCTTTTTATCCATCCGAAAGCCATTTCCATGACCATCCAGCGCATCCACCCCGGTAACCGCCTGTGCGACGCCACCCTGCACAACGGCGTGGCCTATCTGGCCGGGCAAATCCCGGAAGATGCCAGTCTGCCCATCGCCGCCCAGACCCAGAGCGTACTGGACCAGATCGACAGCGTGCTGGCCCTGGCCGGTAGCCACAAATCACGCATCCTCACCGCCACCATTTATCTGTCCAGCATGGGCGACTTCGCCGCCATGAACGCGGTATGGGATGCCTGGATCGGCACCACCGGCATCGGCCCGGCCCGCGCTACGGTGGAGGCGCGGCTGGCCAGGCCGGAGATCAAGGTGGAAATCATGGTGGTCGCGGCACAGACCTGAAAAACGTTCCCTCAAACTGCGCCATGCCGTACTGCATGGCGGCCACCACGTGGGGGATGGTGTCGGCAATGGCACTCTCGCGCTGCAACACCGTTTCGGCAGACAGAAGCAGGTTTTCGATCCGGTCACGGATGTTCTGCACACCGCACAGGGTGGCAAACCCGAGCAAACCCAGCCGAGATGCAAACAAGGACTTGTTGCCCCCCAGCTCCAGTGCCAGCGCGTCTTCCGGGATGTAGGCCGTGGTGTTGACGATGTCAAAAGCCGGTGCCAGACGGCAGTCGTGGGTGGTCGGGTCGCCGTACAGCAAACCAAAGTTCTTCAGGTGCGCATCGCCATTGCCCAGCATGCACGACAGCGCAACACTGTCGAACAGCTCCAGCAGCGATGCCTGCACGTGCTGGGGCGATGCAAACAGGCGGACCACCTTGGCCAGGCTGGCATAGCTGCCTTCGTACTTCTGGTCGGCACTGCGACCCGTGAGCACCGCCATATCTTCAAAGCCCAAGGCCTGGCCCTGGGCGGTGCGGTCGAAACGGCGCATCACAAACAGGGCATGGTTGTGGGACAGGTAAAACTCCGGCACCGGCAGGCCCGCCTCTTTGGCAATGCCCATGCACAAAAACTCGTTGGCGGCTAGGCCGGGGTACTGGGCACGGCCACTTTTAACGATCAACTCCTGGGTTATGACGGTGGCTTTGTCGGCGGGTGGCTCCATTACTTCGGGCACCAACACCTTGGGCTGCACACCCGAGATGCCCGCCCGCAAGATGTAGCGGTCCACCAGCTCGGCAAACAGATTCTCGGCCCCATCCCACAGCAGGATTTCGTTCAAACGCTCGCCCCGGGGCGCGGCATTGGCGGCTCCGGCCCAGGGCAGCCCGGCACTCTGGGCCCGTACCCGCCCGACCGCCGTCTCGCCACCGGCAATGGCCAGCAGCAGCATTGGGTCGAGTTGCATGGTTTTGGCCAGCCGGTTGCGCAGTTCCTCCAGCATGAAGCCTTCGGGCAAATTCATCTGGAACACCGGGTGCAGCGCGGGCCGGAAATACTGCGCCGCCCGGATCGGCATGGTCAGGCTGATGGCCGCCGCAGATACGGTGTTGGTGTAGCCAAACAGGTAACTGTCGGCCTCTTTGAACAGCGCACCGCCCACGCCCTGGAGCGTGGCCACGTCCAGTTTATGCAGGGCCACGGAACACCTCGTCCAGTTCTTCCAGCGTGGGCCGGGTCAATACCGCCAAGGACAGCTCGCAGCCCAGCACCGCCGCCACCTGTGCGTAGCTGCCGATGGCCACCGAGTCCTTGCCCGCTTCCATGGCAATGACTTTGAGCCGCGTGACACCGGCCTGCGCGGCCAACGCCACCTGCGTCAATCCCCGGTGCAAGCGCATTTCGCGCAAGCGTTGGCCGAGCTTTTGCAAATGGTAGGAGGTGGTCATGTATGGAATATAAAACATTTATGGTGAAATGTCTAATATTTCATACTTAAGACGGTGTGGAAGATACCGTCGAAAATATACCGAAAATACGGCTGCCATGCTTATAGAACCAGCACGAGCAGCTATATTTTAAGCAGCAAACTGGCCTACGCCAGGTGCTTGCCAATCAGCCCGGTCAGCTCAAACATGTTGATCTGCGGCTTGCCAAACACGGGGGCCAGCAGGGCGTCGGCATTGATGTTGCGCTTGTTGGCGGCATCTTGCAGGTTGTGGGCCTTGATGTAGTCCCACAGCTTTTTAATGACCTGCGGGCGCGGCAGGGCCTCGGCACCCACCACCGCAGCCAGGGCGGCGCTAGGGGTGAGGCCGCCGGTGCCGGTGCTGGCCTTTTTGACAGCGGCTTTCTTGGCGGGCACTTTTTTCGCCGCAGCCGCTTTTTTTGCTGGAGCCGCCTTTTTCGCCGCCGCCGACTTGGCTGCAGGGGCGGCTTTAGCGGCAAATTTGGCCGCAGCGCCGGCTGCACCGGGACGTGGCGGGAACTTGCTGGGGGCGAATTCAAAGTTCACCTTGCCCGCTTCCGCGTCCCAGGCCAGGTGGGCCTTGAAGGCGCGGCGGGTGCGCATGGAGACGAACTTGTCCAGCAGGTCGGTCTTGCCGGTGGCCAGCAACTTGGCCATTTGGGCGTTTTCGACCGGCTGCTGCAGGATGATCTTGCCGCTCTTGAAGTCGCAGCTGGGGGTAGGCTGGGCCAGCGTGGGCACGGTTTTTTCGCAGACGAAGTTGGCGCCGTGTTCGTGCACCGGGCTGCCGCATTTGGGGCAGTTGCCCAGGCTGGGCGTATCGCCAAAGTCCACCAGCTCGCCAGATTCTTCGCCCTTTTTGTCATCGCCAAAGTCGAATTCCAGTTTGTAGTTCTTGGTTTCCTCGTCGAACTTGATGGCCATCTCGGCGGTGAACGGCCAGCCTGCCTTGGAGCGGAAACCGTCCAGCGGGCCGATCTTGCGGTCGCGCATGAACTGCTCGACCTCGGCGCGCTCAAAGGTGCGGCCCGCAGGCGATTTGCCGAACGAGAAGCCGCAGCCGTCGCTGTGGCCGTCGGCCCCGGTGCAGGTGTAGCGGCGGTAGTTTTCCTTGACGATGCCGCCGCAGTTGGGGCAGGGCGTGGCCACGGTGATGTAGTCGCCGGGGATGGTGTCGCGGTCGTATTCCTTGGCTTTTTTGACCATGCGTTCGGTCATGCCCGCGATCTCGGCCATGAAGCTCTCGCGGGTCAACTGGCCGCGCTCCATTTGCGCCAGCTTGTATTCCCATTCGCCAGTGAGCTCGGCCTTGGAGAGTTCTTCCACGCCCAGGCCGCGTAAGAGCGTCATCAGCTGGAAGGCCTTGGCGGTGGGCAGCATTTCGCGGCCTTCGCGCAGCAGGTATTTCTCGGCAATCAAACCTTCGATGATGGAGGCGCGGGTAGCAGGCGTGCCCAGGCCTTTTTCCTGCATGGCCTCGCGCAGCTCGTCGTCGTCGATGGTCTTGCCCGCGCCTTCCATGGCACCCAGCAGCGTGGCTTCGGAGTAGCGCGCGGGGGGCCGGGTTTTCAGCGCCTTGGGATCTGCAGCGATGGTTTGCACCACCTCACCGGCCTTCACCAGCACCAGGTTCTTGCCGTCTTTTTCATCGTCGTCATTGACGGCTTCCTTGCCATAAATAGCCAGCCAACCGGGCTTGACCAGCACCTTGCCGTCAGTGCGGAAGGCGTACTTTTTGGCCTCTACCGCCACGGTGCTGATGCGGGTGGTGATCTGGTATTCGGCGCTGGGGAAGAACACCGACATAAAGCGGCGCACCACGAAGTCGTACAGCTTTTGCTCGGCATCGCTTAAGTCCCTTGGGGCTTGCAGCGTGGGGATGATGGCAAAGTGGTCGCTGACCTTGGCGTTGTCGAACACGCGCTTGGTGGGTTTGACGTAGTTGTTCGCCACTGCCTGCTTGGCGAACGGGGCCAGGTGCGCCATGCCGCTGTTGGCCAGCATGGCCATGGTTTCGTGCACCACGGGCAGGTAGTCTTCGGGCAGGGCTCGGGAGTCGGTACGCGGGTAGGTCAGGGCCTTGTGGCGCTCGTACAGGCTTTGCGCCAAGGCTAGCGTGGTCTTGGCGCTGAAGCCAAAGCGGCTATTGGCCTCGCGCTGCAGCGACGTGAGGTCGAACAGGGCGGGCGATGCCTGGGTGGTGGGTTTGCTTTCTTCCGTCACGGTAGCGGGCTTGCCGCGGGCGGCATTGGCGATGGCCTGGGCCTCGGCGGCGTTCCACACGCGGTCGGCGCGCTGCTCGGGGTCGGGCTGGCCGTCGGGGCCGGGCGGCGGTTTCTTCCACGCAGTGTCAAACCATTTGCCGGGGTAGGCACCGGCCTCGGCCTGGAAGCTGCCGTGGATTTCCCAGTAGTCGCGGCTGACGAACTTGCGGATTTTTTCCTCGCGCTCCACCACCACCGACAACGTGGGGGTTTGCACCCGGCCCACGGTGGTCAGAAAGAAGCCGCCATCGCGCGAATTGAACGCGGTCATGGCGCGGGTGCCGTTGATGCCCACCAGCCAGTCGGCCTCGGAGCGTGAGCGGGCGGCATCGGCCAGGCCCTGCATCTGCGCCTCGGAGCGCAGCGCGCCAAAGCCGTCGCGGATGGCCTGCGGTGTCATGGACTGCAGCCACAGGCGGCGCACCGGTTTGTTCAGGGGTTTTGTGCCGCCCGCGTACTGCTCGATCAGGCGGAAGATCAGCTCCCCCTCGCGGCCCGCATCGCAGGCGTTGATGATGTCGGTCACGTCCTTCCGCTTGGCCTGTTTGACCACCGCGTTCAGGCGGGTTTTGGTCTTGTCGACGGGCTTGAGGTCGAAATACGGCGGAATCACCGGCAGGTGCGCAAAGCTCCACTTGCCGCGCTTCACATCGAACTCTTCCGGGGCCTGGATTTCCAGCAGGTGGCCCACCGCACTGGTAACCACGTACTTCTCGCTCTCAAAATACTCGTCGAACTTTTCAAACTTGCCCGCTGTGGGCGTGAGCGCCCGAACAATGTCTTGTGCAACAGACGGTTTTTCTGCAATCACCAATGTTTTTGTCATAGGAATTTCGCCAATTTCTGAATTCTGTGGGGGGCTTTGCGGGGCGGCGGCGCTTATATAGCCGGGGCCACTTCTACAATCTGTTTCAGCCAGTGTGCAATTGCGCACGTTCGCATCCCTTATTTAAGTTAACAGAGTTTTGCCCTTGACTTCCAAAACCCCCGTGAAAGCCGTTACAAAAACCGGCCGCCGCATCCAGGTGCGCCGCTCTGGTGTGCATGGCAAAGGCGTTTTTGCCCTGCAAGACATCGCCGCGGGCGACACGGTGGCCGAGTACGTGGGCGAGGTCATCTCGTGGGACGAAGCCCAGGACCGCCACCCGCACGACCCCGCCCAGCCCAACCACACCTTCTACTTCCACGTGGATGCCGACCGGGTGATCGACGCCAATTTCGGCGGTAACGCCTCGCGCTGGATCAACCACGCCTGCGAACCCAACTGCGAAACCGACGAGCAAGACGGCCGCATTTTCATCATCGCCCTGCGCGACATCGCCGCGGGCGAAGAGCTGAACTACGACTACGGCCTGATGTTGGAAGAGCGCTACACCCCCAAGCTGAAGGCCGAATACCCCTGCTGGTGCGGCGCACCCAGTTGCCGCGGCACGCTACTGGCCCCTAAACGTCGGCTAAGCCGTACCAGCAAGCTCAGAAAATGATCTGGCCCGCCGAGTCCATCTGGGAAGCGGTTCACCCGCTGCTGCCCGACTTCACCGTTGAGGTGCTGCCGCAAATCGATTCCACCAACAGCGAACTGATGCGCCGCGTGCGCGCCGGGCACTGTGAGCCCACCCTGCTGGTGGCCGAGCAGCAAACCGCGGGCCGGGGCCGCCTGGGGCGCGACTGGCACAGCGCTGTGGGCGACTCACTCACCTTTTCCCTGGCGCTGCCGCTGGCCCCCGCCGACTGGTCGGGCTTGTCGCTGGCAGTGGGCGTGGCCGTGGTGCAGAGCCTGCACCCGGACTTGCAGCTCAAATGGCCTAACGACGTGTGGCTGCAGGGCCGCAAGCTCGGCGGCATCTTGATCGAAACCGCGGGCCAGGGCGACCAGCGCGTGGCGGTGATCGGCATTGGCCTGAACATCGCTCCATGGGAAGCCACCGGCCTGTCCACCGCCCCGGCCTGGCTGCAGGAAGTGCTGCCAAACATCGACGCAGGCCAGGCCCTGTTGCACATCGCTGCTCCGCTGGTGCAGGCCCTGAAGGCCTTCGAGCTGGCCGGGTTCGCCCCGTTCCAGCCCCAGTTTGCCCAGCGCGACCTGCTGCTGGACCGCGCCATCACGCTCAGCAACGGCACCGTGGGCATGGCCCGCGGCGTGGACGCGTTGGGCGGCTTGCGGTTGCAAACCCCCGAAGGCATGCAGACGGTGACCAGCGCCGAAGTCAGCGTGCGCCCCGCCAAAGATGGCCGTTAAGCCGATGCTGCGCGGAATCGTTTTATTTTTACTGCTGGCCAATGGTGTGTTTTACGCGTGGTCGCACGGCTTGCTGGCGGCCTATGGCCTGGCACCGGCCCCGGTGTCCGAGCCGCAACGCCTGGCGCAGCAGATCCACCCCGAATGGGTGGTGCTGGTGCCGCCGCACAGTGCCGAAGCGGCCTCGTCACCGGCATCGGCCGTAGCCCTCCCCGCTGAAACCGTGGCCAGCGCCCCGGCCGAGCCCACCGAATGCCTGACCGCAGGCCTGTTCGACGTGGCGCGTGGCACCCTGCTGGCCAAAGCCCTGGCCGATGCCCTGCCCGCCGGGTCGTGGTCGCTGGAGCCGGGCGTGGAGCCGGGCCGCTGGATGGTCTACATGGGCCGCTACGCCAGCACCGAGCTGCTGGAGCGCAAAAAGGCCGAGCTGCGCGGCATGCGCGTCAAATTCGAGGCTGCACCCGCCAACCTGGAGCCCGGCCTGTCGCTGGGCAGCTTTGACAGCGAAGCCGGGGCCAACAAGCTCCTGGGCGAGGTGACCCAGCACGGCGTGCGCACCGCCCACGTGGTGGCCGAGCGTCTGGAAACCCACGGCATGCGGCTCAAGCTGCCCACGGTGGATGCGGCGCTGAAAACCCGGCTGGAGGCGCTCAAGACCCAGCTGGGCGGCAAAGCCGTCAAAACCTGCCCGACCTGACATGGACGAGATGACATGGACGAGATGACATGGACGCGATAAATCTGGGCCGGTCGCTGTTGGCTATTTGCGTAGGGGGTTCGCTAGGGTCCATCCTGCGGTGGGTTCTGGGCCTGGCCTTCAACGCCATGTATCCCAGTATCCCGCCCGGCACCTGGCTGGCGAATATGCTGGGCGGCTACCTGGTAGGTGTGGCCGTAGCCTACTTTGCCGACCATGGCGGCTTGCCACCCGAATGGCGTTTATTGGTAATCACTGGTTTTCTGGGCGGCCTGACCACTTTTTCCACCTTCTCTGCCGAGGTGGTCACCCTGCTCCAGCAAGGCCGCATGCTGTGGGCGGGCCTGGCCATATCCGCCCACGTGGTGGGCTCCCTGCTGATGACCATGCTGGGCATGGCCACCGTGGGCTGGGTCAAGACTTTTTAAACGCCTGCCACCGCCAGGCGCCACAGCGACGTGACTTCTGCCGCCCGGGCTGCATGCAGTGCGGCCGTGGCATCGGTGGCCTTGGGGTGCTGCGGCTTGGCATCCAGGCGCTCCAGCACCTTCAGGCCATGGGTGTCAAACGCGGCCATCAGCTCGGCGCGGGTGCGCAGGCCCAGATGCTCGGCAAAGTCGGATAACACCAGCCAGCCTTCGCCGCCGGGTGCCAAATGCCCTTTCAGCCCCGCCAAAAAGCCCAGCAGCATGCGGCTGTCTTCGTCGTATACCGCGTGTTCGATGGGTGAGCCGGGCCGGGCGGGCAGCCAGGGCGGGTTGCAGACGATCAGCGTGGCCTGGCCTTCGGGGAACAAATCGGTCTGCACTACCTGCACCTGCTTGGCCACGCCCAGCAGGGCCAGGTTGTCGCGGGCACAGGCCAGGGCGCGTGGGTCGGTGTCGGTAGCCACCACCTGGGCCACGCCGCGCCGCACCAGCACGGCGGCCAGCACGCCGGTGCCGGTGCCAATATCAAATGCCACATAGGGTGCCACGCCGGGCGCGGGCAAGGGCGCTTTGGCCACCAGGTCGATGTACTCGCCGCGCACCGGCGAAAACACGCCGTAGTGCGGGTGGATGCGGTTCAGCGGGGCCTCGCCCAGCGCCGCGATCTCCAGGCCCTTGCGGCGCCATTCGTGGGTGCTGGTCAGGCCCTGCAGCTCGCGCAGCGTGATGACCGACGGCCCGGCGGCCAGGTCCGCCGGGCCCCAGGCCGCCAGGCAGGCGGCATGCACATTGGGCGCGCGGCGCAGCGGGATGCTGTAGTCGGCGTTCACCGGCAGCAGCAGCATGTTCAGCACCCGGGCGCGCTGCGCCTGGGCCTGGCGGTACAGGTGGAAGGCCTCGGCCGGGGCGGCGGCTTCCTTGGGGGCTTTGCGCTGTTTGCGCGCCGGGGTTTTGTCAATGCGCCGGGCCATGGCTTGCAGCAACTGGCGGGCGTTGTGGAAATCGCCGCGCCACAGCAGGGCCGTGCCCTCGCAGGCCAGGCGGTAAGCGGTGTCGGCCGACAGGGTGTCGTCGGCCAGCACCACGCGCTTCGGGGCGGGCGCGCCACGCTCGGAGCGCCAGTGGGCGGACTGGGGCTGGTCGGCTTCGGTCCAGTGGATGGTGCTGTCGGCGGGTAGCGCCGTGGGAGAAGATGGAGAAGAGGCAGTAGGGGTAGGCATAGTCGGGTTCTTTTAACAGAAGGGCCACACAGGCCCGCACCGCGCGCTTGGTGGCAAGCTGGTTTTGCTCTGTTTTTAAGAGCTACTAGCGCAGGTGCAATATGCGCTAGCGGCCTATTTCTTGTAAATTTCTGCGCAGCACGGTCGAGGTTATAGTGCCCAGTTCGCCACTCTGGGGACTTGGGGCCATGCGATTTCTGCTGTTTACCGTACTGCTGGCCGCTCTGGCCCCGGCTGCCGATGCCGGTGTTTTCACCACCCGCTGCCTGGTCGCCGAGGACAGCAAAAAACCCGTCCAGTTGCAGTTCAGCACCGTGGGCGACGACACCAGCGGCTGGAGCGGCGGCTTCGTGCGCTACGGCAGCCACAGCCGCCCCATTAGCCTGGTGCGCCTGCGCGAGTCGCACGTGGAAACCGCGCCCGGCAGGCCTTTTGCGTTCACCACCGTCTGGCTGGAAATGGTGGGCGGCCAGGCCGCGGGCAGTTACGAAGTAGAAACCCAGGGCGCGCGCATCCAGCGCTTCGTCTACACGCCCAAGCGCACCGGTCTGGGCACCATGTTTGTAGAGAACCCGGCTATCGACGTGGGCGACGACGGTAGCTGCCACTGGACGGCCACGGGCTAGCCAGGCTTACTATTGAATCCATAGCTGCTTGTGCAGGCAGGATCTGCGCGTGAGGTCGATTTGGCTTAAATTTTGAGCCGGAATTGAAAGGGGTATTTTCAGCATGCACACGCCTAGCCAACGCGGTGACTACACCATCAGCAGCGACCCGCAGCACTTAGACCTGGCCGCCGTCCACGCCTACCTTACGCAGAGCTACTGGTCCCCCGGCATCGCACGCGAACGGGTCGAGCGCGCGGCGGCAAATTCCCGGTGCTTTGGCCTGTACCACGGTGGCCAGCAGGTGGGCTTTGCGCGGGTCATCACCGACACCACCAGTTTCGCCTACCTGGCCGATGTCTACATTTTGGAAGCCCACCGTGGCCAGGGCCTGTCCAAATGGTTGATGGCCACCATCCTGGCCCATGCCGACCTGCAAGGCCTGCGCCGCGTCATGCTGACCACGCGGGATGCGCAAGGGTTGTACGCACAATTTGGGTTCACCGCGCTGGCCCATCCAGAACGCATGATGGAACTGCGCGGCCCTTTGGCCTAGGCCTTTGACCTGCCGCAACATCCCCGCCCGCAGCTTGACCACAATCCACACCATGAACAAAGCTGTGCTGCTGCCCCTGCTGTGGGCCTTGGCCTGCGGCCCGGCGCTGGCCGACTGGGTGCGCATCTCATCCAGCGAGACTGCGGTGTTCTACATCGACTCGGCCATCCCCCCCAAGGTCGGTTCCAACGTGATGGTCTGGATGCTGCGCGACTACGCTACGCCCCAGGCGGGCGCGGGCGGGCCGTATGCATCGTCCAAGGACCAGATCGAAATCGATTGCGCCGCCCGCCGCGTGCGCCGTATCTACGCGTCCGAGCACGCCGAACCCATGGGCCAAGGCCGGATGGTGCATTCCGAACACGGCCCCATGAGCTGGAACGCCGTCGCGCCCCACACCATCCTGCGGCGGGTGGTGGATACGGGGTGTATGCATCCTTGAGTGCGGGCTTAAGGGAATGCGTGGACGCACACCGACCCGAAATAGCGAGGGCATCTTGCGTCCATAAACTTGCCCTGATACTGGTGCTACCCACAACAGCACAAGGCCAACATGCCGACGGATGACATCAGCCCCAGCGACCTGAAATCCATACTGCACTCCAAGCGCGCCAACATCTACTACCTGGAGCACTGCCGCGTGTTGGTCAACGGCGGCCGGGTGGAATACGTGACCGACGAAGGCAAGCGCTCGCTGTACTGGAACATCCCCATCGCCAACACCGTCACGGTAATGCTGGGCACCGGCACTTCGGTCACCCAGGCGGCGATGCGCGAACTGGCCAAGGCGGGGGTGTTGGTCGGATTCTGCGGCGGGGGCGGTACGCCGCTGTTCAGCGCGAACGAGGTGGATATCGAAATGGCCTGGTTTTCGCCGCAAAGCGAATACCGCCCTACCGAATACCTGCAGCAATGGGTCAAGTTTTGGTTCACCGATGCCCTGCGGTTGGAGGCGGCGAAGTCCTTCCAGCGTGCCCGCATTGCCCGGGTACGCGAACACTGGCTGCACAGCCGCCCGCTGCGAGACGAGGGCTTTGGCGGTGATGCGCAGGTGCTGGAAGCCGCCTTGACTGAGGCGCTGCAGGCCATAGACCATGCGGTAGACCAAACCATTTTGCTCACCGATGAAGCCCGCCTGACCAAGCAGCTCTACAAGTTCGCCGCCCGCGCGGTGAACTACGGCGACTTCGTGCGCGGCAAACGCGGCAGCGGGGCCGACCCGGCCAACCGCTTTCTGGACCACGGCAACTACCTCGCCTACGGTCTGGCGGCCAGCGCCACCTGGGTGCTAGGTCTGCCCCATGGCCTGGCCGTGTTGCATGGCAAAACCCGGCGCGGCGGCCTGGTGTTTGATGTGGCGGACCTGGTCAAAGACGCGGTGATCCTGCCGCAGGCCTTTATCTCGGCCATGCGCGGCGACGATGAACAAGCCTTTCGCCGCGCCTGCATCGACAAACTGACCCGCACCGAAGCGCTGGACTTCATGATCGACACGTTGAAAGAAGTCGCCATGACGGTGGGAAGGCAAGCCCTGTGAACGTCCTGCTGATCTCCCAGTGCAGCAAGCGCGCCCTCACCGAAACCCGCCGCATCCTCGACCAGTTCGCCGAGCGGCGTGGCGACCGCACCTGGCAAACCCCCATCACCCAGCAAGGCCTGGACACCCTGCGCGTGCTGCTCAAGAAAACCGCCCGTCGCAACACCGCCGTGGCCTGCCACTGGATTCGCGGGCAAGACCACAGCGAGCTGGTGTGGCTGGTGGGCGATGCCAGCCAATTCAACGACCAGGGCGCGGTGCCCACCAACACCACCCAGCGCAACATCTTGCGGCAACGTGACGAGAACGATTGGCACACCGGCCAAGACATCCATTTGCTCACCGCAATGGCCGCCCTGCTGCACGACCTGGGCAAAGCCAGCCAGGCATTCCAAATGCGCCTGCGGGGACAACTGCAAGAGCGCAACCAATACCGCCACGAGTGGGTGTCGCTGCGCTTGTTCGAGGCCTTTGTAGGGACTGACGACGATGCCACCTGGCTGGCCCGTCTGGCTAACCCCACAGAGCAAGACAACGCCACTTGGCTAGGCCGATTGCAGCAGGATGGACAAGACCCATCCACCCAGCCCCCCTTTGCGCAACTAGCCCAGGCACCGCTGGCACATGCCCTGGGCTGGGTGGTGCTCACGCACCACCGCTTACCCGTGGCCCCCGCAAAAGATGCCGATTCAGCCACGTTCTTGGGCGGCAAAGTCGGTTGGGTGACGGCGCAAGCGCTCAAAGATGTGTTGCACTGCATCGACGCAGGTTGGAACGAGCGCACTGACGCGGGTGATGCGGCCCTTTTGCCGCTGTACTGGACCTTTCCGCACGGCCTGCCAGTCACTACCGAGCTATGGCGCAAACGTGCAGCGCGTTTAGCCGTGCGCTTGCAGACTTTGGTGCAAGCCCCTGGCAAGGGTGGCTGGCTGGCCAACCCGTATGTAATGCACGTTTCTCGCCTGTGCCTGATGCTGGCCGACCACCACTACTCCAGCCTCGGCGTAGACGATAAAGGCAGGCCCGCAGAGGGACGCATTCCCGGCCAAAAAGACTACCCCCTGTATGCCAATACCCAGGGTGCAACTAGCCAGCTGAACCAAACACTCGACGAGCATTTGTTGGGTGTAGCCCAGCACAGCGGCGAAGTGACCCATGCCCTGCCACGGTTTGAATTGAGCTTGCCCCGCCTGGCCCGCCACCGGGTACTGAAAAAACGCGCCCAGGATGTCCGCTACCGCTGGCAAGACAAAGCTACCGACATGGCCCAGGCCCTGCGCGAACGGGCGCAGGTGCAAGGCGCTTTTATCGTCAATATGGCCTCCACTGGCTGCGGTAAAACCCTGGCCAATGCCCGCACCATGTACGCGCTAGCCGACCCCAGCCACGGCATGCGCTGCGCCTTTGCTATGGGTCTGCGCACCCTGACATTACAAACGGGCAGGGCATTTCGCGACCTGTTGGGTCTAGGCGACGACGAGCTAGCTATCCGTGTAGGCGGCAGCGCCAGCCGCACCCTGTTTGAGCACTTTGAGCGCGAAGCCGAAAAAACCGGCTCCGCCTCGCGCCAGTCGCTGTTGGAGGAAGACGGCCATGTGCTGTTTGAAGGCAACCCCGATGCCCACCCCCTGTTACAACGGGTGATGCACGACCCGGCGGTCAAAGCGCTGCTGGCCGCCCCTGTGCTGGTCTGCACCATCGACCACCTGACCCCCGCCACCGAAAGCCAGCGCGGTGGTCGCCAGATTGCCCCCATGCTGCGCCTGATGAGCGGCGACCTGGTGCTGGACGAACCCGATGACTTCGACATCGACGACCTGCCCGCACTCACCCGCCTGGTCCACTGGGCCGGGCTGCTGGGCGCACGGGTGCTGCTGTCGTCGGCCACCTTGCCGCCCGCTTTGGTACATGGCCTGTTCGAGGCCTACCGCAATGGCCGCCAACACTACCAGCGCAACCGGGGCGCAGCGGCTACGGGCACCGGTATCTGCTGCGCCTGGATAGATGAATTCGATGTGCAGCAAACCGACTGCGCCGAGGGCTCCAGCTTTTTGCAGGCACACACCGCCTTTGCCACACGCCGGGCACAGCGCCTGGGACAGGCCGAAGTGCGCCGCCGGGCAGTGCTGGTGCCATTAGGAGCGTTGGTAAATAAACACCGCGACTTGCTGCCCACTTTGTTTGCCCAAGAAGTCATTCGCCACACCACCGGGCTACACCACAAGCACCACAACGTAGACACCCGCAGTGGCAAGCAGGTCAGTTTTGGCTTGGTTCGTATGGCCAATATCGAGCCGCTGGTGGACGTGGCGCTGGAGCTGTACCGCATGCCTTGGCCAGCCGACGTGCGCGTCCACCTGTGCTGCTACCACTCGCAATTTCCGCTGCTGATACGGTCGGCCATCGAGCAGCAACTAGACCAATCGCTCAACCGCCGCCAGCCCGATACCGTGTTCACCCTGCCCGACGTGCGCCTGCGCCTGGACGCGCACACGGAAGCCGACCATCTATTCATCGTGCTCGGCTCCCCCATAACCGAAGTGGGGCGCGACCACGACTACGACTGGGCCGTGGTGGAACCGTCGTCCATGCGATCCCTAATCCAACTGGCGGGCCGGGTGCGCAGGCACCGCGAAGGCGTATGCAGTACGCCCAACATCCGGGTGTTTGACACCAATCTGCGCCATTTCCGCAACCCCAACCAACCTGCTTTTTGCAAACCCGGTTTTGAGACGGAGCAGTTCCCCCTGCAATCCCACGGCCTGGACGCGCTGTTGGATGCCACAGAGCTCGATGTGGTCTATGCCCGGCCCCGCATCCTGGCCCGCAGCGGCTTGCAGCCCCGTGGGCGGCTGGTAGACCTGGAGCACGCCCGCATGCAGGCCACCATGCAGCCCGTACCCATTGGTGTCAGTCCCTCTTTGAATGCCGCCAGCTGGTGGCACTTGGCCCCGGCGGATGCCCTGCTCACCGCCGTGCTGCCACAGCAACAACCGTTTCGCTTCGATACCCTCAAGCGTGTCGACTTGGAGCTGCGCCCCGATGCTGAGGGCGAGGACTACGTGCTGGTCCAGCTGATGGAAAAGAAAGGCGGTCGCCGAGGGGAAACCGTCTTTATCGAGGTAGATGCCTCCCAAAACCACCGTATCTCCGATGCCCTGGTGCAAGGCGAGCGCATCAGCGCCTGGGGCCACACCGACTATATGGAGGCCCTGACCGCCCTGGCCACCGAACTCGGCCTGCCGCTGAGCTACTGCGCCGAACGTTACGGCACAGTGCGCTTACCCACCCACGCCAACGGCTGGCGTTTTCATCCGGCGCTGGGGTTTACGAAGGCGAAGAGTTGAAAAAAGAGGCCGACGCAAGGTCGGCCTCGCTGCCTGTACGGCAGTAGATGGGCAAGACAAGCCGTAGCTAACTTTTCTGAGCTGCCTGTGCGGCAGTAATTTATAGAAAAGTGGCCTCTAGCGCATATTCCACCTGCGCAACAAGCTCTTAATTTAAGAGCATTTATTTACCGGCCTTGCTCCGTTGTGGATTCTGAGTTTTGATAAAAATTTTACAAGACATAGCTAACTGGACTAGACTGAATTTGTAACGCGACCTGTCAATGTTTTAAACAACCGAAAGGGGACTGGATGGCACTGGACGAACCGAAAAAAGGGGTGGCCGAGCGGGCCACCATCATGGCGTTTCTGCAAGCGCGCTGCACCGACAAGTGCGATGCGGTAAAAGACGATGCCGACGACCCCACGGCGGCAGTGGCGCAAAAAGAAAAGCTGCGCCAGCAATTCACCCCCGCCGTATGGCTGGAAGATGCCGCCCGGCGTGCCGGGCAAATCCAGGCGGTGACGCACTCGCTCAAGCCCGTACACCCCGATGCCAAAGGCACGAATCTCTACTGCCCGCCCAGCAAGCTGCCCGCATTGGACGTGGTGGGCAGCCATTGCCTAGGCGACAGTTTTGCCGCGGACGTGGTGGGCAATGCCGCTGCGCTGGATGTGTACAAATTTCTAAAGCTGCCCCATGCAGGCCGCAGCCTGTTGGAGCTATGCGTGGCAGAAGATGCCGGCCTGGCCGCCGCCCTGAGCGATGACCCCGCCCAGGCACAGGCGTGGATGCAAGCCTTCGCCGCGCTGGTAGCCCCACGTGGGCGCGTGGCCTCGCACACCCTGGCCAAACAGCTTTATTGGCAGACGGGCGACGACCCACTGGACGACGTGGGCTTCCATCTGCTGGCCCCGCTGTACGCTAGTTCGCTGGCTCACCGCGTGTTTGAAACCCTGCAAGACGACCGTTTTAGCGATTCCGCTAAAGCCGCCCGCGAAGCCAAAAAAGCCAACACGTTCAGCGAGCGCCCGGTGCGCGAGTACCCGCAACTGGCGTTGCAGCAATTGGGCGGGTCAAATACACAGAACGTCAGCCATCTCAACAGCAAACGCCGGGGAAACAACAGCCTGCTGGCCTCCCTGCCGCCCGTGTGGCGCGCGGTGGACCTGCAGCCGCTGCTGGGCACGGATTCGATGTTCCACCGCTACAGCCGCCGCTCCGAAGTGCGCAAAAGCGTCAAAGACCTGCTGGAGTTTTTAAAAACCGACCCGAACCCCACGATGGAAACCCGCGCGAAGAGGACGGCCTGGGTGGAGCTATTGATCGACGCGTTTTTGCAGTTCAGCGCCGAGCTGCGCAGCCTCGAGCCCGGCTGGAGCCAAACAGCGGCCTGCCAACTGGGCGATGCCGAAGCCCGCTGGCTAGACCCCGAGGGCGTAGCCGCCACCGATGCCGAGCTGGACCGTGCGCCCCCCACCGACATTCCAGAACGCATCAGCGCCGCGTTTGCCAACTGGCTCAACGCCCAGCTGCGCGACCCGCTGCCCATTGGCGACCCGGAGTTTTTAGATTGGCGCAAGGCCATGTACGCCCAGATCAAAGCCGAAGAACGAGAGGGCAATTATGTTGAGTGAACTACCGGATGAATCCACCCCGCACGCCGCCGTACTGGTGCTGCCACGCTTGCGCGTGCAAAACGCCAACGCCATCTCCAGCCCGCTGACCTGGGGTTTTCCGTCTATCACCGCGTTTACCGGGCTCATGGCCGCGCTGGCGCGGCGCTTGGGGGCAGACGCAGGCATATGCTTTCAAAGCGTGGGCGTGGTCTGCCATGGCTTTGAGGCGCAGGTCACCACCGGGGGCTACACCCGCAGCTTTTGCCTCACGCGCAACCCGGTGCTGCAAGACGGCTCCACAGCGGCCATCGTGGAAGAAGGCCGGGTGCACCTTGACATCACTGTGGTGTTGGAGGTGCAGCTCAATTCTGCCCTGCTTGACGACACCGCGCGTGCCGCCTGCGCAGCGCAGATCGCCGAATGCGTGGCAGGCATGCGCATCGCCGGGGGCAGCGTCATGCCGCCGGTAGCCGGTAGGCTGCGGCGGCCACCGCACCCCCAGCTGGTGCTGCTGGCCGAAGCGCCCGACCTGCGCGCCCAGCAGTTCAAGCGGCTGAGTCGCCAATGGCTGCCCGGCTTTACGCTGGTGTCGCGTGACGACCTGCTGCACTGCCGACTGGAATCCATGCGTGCCAATACATCAAATATGGAGCCACAGCCTAGTTTGCTGGACGCGTGGCTGGATCTGGCACGCATCAACTACCGGGCGCGTACCACCACCGTATGGAACGCAACGGGCGACGCATCCACGGAATCCGTGGAATGGGCCACCGACCCGCGCCCCGGCTGGCTGGTGCCTATTCCCGTGGGCTACGCCGCGTTGTCTGACCTGCACCCACCCGGCACCGTTTCCGGTGCACGCGACTCCCACACACCCTTTCGGTTTGTGGAGGGCGTGTACTCCATCGGCCAATGGGTCAGCCCCCACTGCTTGAACGACCTAGCGCAACTCACCTGGCGGCCCGAGCACACGCCAGCCACCGGGCTGTACCGCTGCACCAATGCGTATCAGGCCCCCGCAACAGACACCTACACCCCCGTCACCTTCATCGACTGATTTCTAGGAGCAAACCCATGGCAACCACTACCACCCTTAAGACCGCCTCTGTCCTCGCGTTTGAGCGCAAGCTGGACCCCTCTGACGCACTGTTTGCGGCAGGCAACTGGGCTGATCGCAGCGCCAGCCTGCAATGGTCAGGCATCGAAGTGCGACCTAAATCGGTACGCGGCACTATTTCCAACCGCCTTAAAACCAAGGACCAAGACCCGGCCAAGCTGGATGCCGCCATTGAAAACCCTAACCTCCAAACCGTCGATGTGGCCACCCTGCCCGCCGATGCAGACACCCTCAAAGTCAGCTTTACGCTGCGGGTGCTGGGTGGTACGGGCATACCGTCGGCCTGCAACAGTGCCGACTACCAGGCCAAGCTGCTGGCCACCGTGCATACCTACACCCAGTCGCAAGGTTTTGGCGAACTGGCCCGCCGCTACGCGCACAACCTAGCCAATGGCCGCTTTCTGTGGCGCAACCGCTTGGGCGCAGAACAGATTGAAGTGCACGTGGCGCAATGGGTGCAAGGGCAAGCCGCACAGAGCTGGATTTTTGATGCCCTGGGCCATTCGCTGCGCGACTTCAACGCCAGCTCTGTCGATCTGACGCAACTGGCGGCCTTGCTGGAGCAAGGGCTTACGGGTTCACGCCACGTACTGCTGCAAGTCACCGCCTACCTGCGCGTGGGTGCGGGGCAAGAGGTTTTTCCGTCCCAAGAGCTGATCTTGGACAAAGACAAAGCCGGTAAAAGCAAAACCCTGTACACCGTCAACAAGGTGGCGGCCATGCACTCGCAAAAGCTGGGAAACGCCCTGCGCACCATAGACACCTGGTACCCCGAAGCCGCAGACCAGGGCCCCATCGCGGTGGAACCCTACGGCTCCGTTACCTCGCAAGGCAAGGCCTACCGCCAGCCCAAAGCGAAGATGGATTTCTATTCCCTGTTCGACGCCTGGGTGCTCAAAGACCAAGTGCCCGATGCCGCGCAGCAGCACTACGTCATTGCCAACCTAGTCCGTGGTGGTGTGTTTGGCGATTCCGGCAAGGACTAAAGGCCATGGACCACTACGTTGACCTGACCTTGCTGCCCGACCCCGAGTCGGCCCTGTCGCACCTGATGGCTGCCCTGTTCGGCAAGCTGCACCTGGCGTTGGTGACTCAGCGCAGCGAACGCATCGGCATCAGCTTTCCGTCCGTGCAGGCCGAGCGCCAGTGGCTGGGCGACTGCCTGCGTTTGCACGGAAGCCACGCCGATCTCACGGCATTCATGGCCGCCCCCTGGCTGGCTGGCATGCGTGACCACGTACGCGCTACATCCGTGCTGGCGGCTCCGCCCAAAGTGGCTTATCGCACGGTCAGCCGCGTGCAAGCCAAGAGCAACCCCGACCGCTTGCGCCGCCGCCAGATGCGCCGTCACGGCATCGACGCCGCACAGGCCCTGGCCCGCATGCCAGACGCTGCGGCCGAGCGGCTGGATTTGCCCTATCTGCACCTACGCAGCCACAGCACTGCCCAGCCGTTCAGGTTGTTTATTCGACATGGCCCACTGCAAGAGAATGCCGCAGCAGGCACATTCGGTGCCTATGGTTTAAGCGCAACCGCCACCATCCCCTGGTTTTGACCCTCTTTTGTCCTTATTTTTAGCGGTTATGAAAAGTTGTTTAAAAACAATGGCTTATGGGTTTGGTTAAAAATAAGGTTTTTTTGAGGTTTCGCTGTTTTTTGTTTGTGATTCAATGACTTAGCTGTTGTATGGTCTAGTTCACTGCCGCACAGGCAGCTCAGAAAAGAGAAAGCTATGCGCATAGAAGATGCGCACAGTTCACTGCCGCACAGGCAGCTCAGAAAGTCTAGTGCTGGAGCGCATGCCCCAGTACGCCGTTCACTGCCGCACAGGCAGCTCAGAAATTCATGCCGCCTTTGATGGCTTCGAAAAAGTCGTTCACTGCCGCACAGGCAGCTCAGAAAGCCAGCCTTGCGCGCGACAAGCTGGTTCCATCGCGACCATGTGACCGACCTGGTCAACGACTGGCTGAACCCATTGCGCCTGGAGCCCAGCGTATAAGCCGACAACGCCACTGCGGGTACAAGGCGTCACTGCTATCTAAATAAAAGCGCCTAACGCATGTGGGATAAATGCTGGTGCCCTATTCGATGCCTAAAACTAGCGGCGCTGGTGCTGCGCCAGTAGTTTGCCTACCGCCGCCTTGGCGCAGCGTTGCACCGCGATCAGCATCTGGCTGTGCGGCGCGGCCACGCCCCAGCACTGGCGCAGGTCGTGCTGGATCTGGCGCAGCAGGTGGGCGGCCATTTCGGCATCGGCCAGCGCCCGGTGGGCCTGGCCGGTACGTGGCAGGCGGTGGTAGTCCACCAAGGTGCCGAGTTTGTGGTTCGGTGCCTGCGGGTACAGGCGGCGCGACAGCAGCAGGGTGCAGACGAATGGCTGGTCAGCCGGGTCATCGATGCGGGCCAGCTCGGCCTGCCAGAACTTGCGGTCGAACGCGGCGTTGTGCGCCACCAGCGGCAGCTTGCCCACAAAGCGGCTGGCCTCGGCCATCGCCTGGGCGGCACTGGGCGCGTTGGCCAGCATGGTGTTGCTGATGCCGGTGAGCTGGGTGATGAAACTGGGGATGCGCACCCCGGCGTTCATCAGGCTCTGGAAGCGGTCGACCACCTGGCCGTTGTCGACCAGCACGATGGCCACCTCGGTGGCACGGTCGCCCTGGCCGGGGGAGATGCCGGTGGTTTCGAAGTCGATCACGGCTAAACGGGTCAAGGCAGCTCTCCAGGCATGTCCTTTGGCAACAGGGCCCACAAAGGCACGGCCTGCACGCCGTCGCTCAGCGCAAACCGGTGTGCGCCGGGGTACACCACGTACAGCGCGTCCAGCTTCAGGTCGCGCTGGGCAATGCGCATCGATTGCGTGACCTTGGGCGCGTCGGCGCGCTGGAATTCCACGCCAATGCGCTGTGTCCCCTTGAGCATCAGCAGATCCAGCCGGGCACCGGCGTGGGTGGACCAGGTCCAGGCGCTGTCGGGCTTGGCAATGCGCAGCACCTGCTCCAGCGCAAAGCCGGTCCAACTGGCGCCGCACAGCGGGTGTGCCAGCAACTGTGGCAGGGTCTGCACGCCCAGCAGCGCATGCAGCAGGCCGGAGTCGCGCAGGTACAGCTTGGGGGCTTTCACCTGGCGCTTGCCCAGGTTTTCGAACCACGGCGGCAGCTGGCGCACCATGAAGGTTTGCGTCAGGTGGTCCAGGTAGCGGCGCACTGTGGTTTCGCTGGTGCCTAGCGAACGCGCCAGCGGGGCGGCGTTCCAGGTCTGGCCATGGGTCTGGGCGGCCATCTGCCAGAAGCGCAGCATGGTCGGTGCGGGCACGTTCATGCCCAGCTGCGGCAGGTCGCTGTACAAAAACCGCTGCATGGCCGCGTCGCGCCAGTGGGCGCTGACGGCATCGTCAGGCTCCAGATAGGCCTCGGGGAAGCCACCGCGTAGCCATAGGCGGTGCACGGTTTCGGCATTGGCGCCCACCTCGTTCAGGTTGAAGCCGGTGACCTCCAGCGTTACCGCCCGGCCCAGCAGCGACTCGCTTTTGTGCATGGCCCGGGGCGTGGCGCTGCCCAGCAGCAGGTACTGGCCCTTGCGCTGGATGTGTGTGGGCCGGTCGATCAGCACGCGCAGCACCTCGCACAGCGCGGGCATGTGCTGCACCTCGTCAATCACCACCAGGCCGTTCAACGGGGCCAGCGCGGCCATGGGCTCGGCCAGGCGGCGGCGTGCGGCGGAGTTCTCCAGGTCGAAGTAGTTGGGCGAGTCGGTGGCCACGAAGTCGCGTGCCAGCGTGGTTTTGCCTACCTGCCGGGGCCCCACCAATTCAACGGCGCGGAAGGTTTGCAGGAGCTGGCGGAGGCGGTTTTGGAGGTCGGTGCGGGCAATCATGGAGGCGCGATTTTAAAGACAAACTGCTTGCAATTTAGTTTCCACACACAGGATATTCCAGCAAATATTTTTTATCTGCAGGTAAATCAAATTTGGCATATGGGATTTTCTATATAAATGACTGGTAAAGATAGGGCAACGGGACCTTGCAAATGCTACTGTTTTAATAGCTAATTACGTAGATTGCACATGCGCCAGAGCCCTGTTTTATTTATAAGTACATGAAAACGCAGCATTAACCCCGGCGCTGCAAGAATGTGCCAGAGCGGCTACATTTTTTGCATGCCCGACATGACTACCGCTGCCTCTCTCACCCCGCCTTCCACCCACGCAGACACCGGTTTCCACACCCGCGAATGGCTGGCCCTGGCGGCCATCATGTTGGGGGTGTCGCTGGGGGCGCTGGACACGGCCATTGCCAACACCGCGCTGCCTGCCATTGCCACCGACCTGCACGCACCCGCGGCCACTTCCATCTGGATCATCAACGCCTACCAGTTGGCCGTGGTGGCCACCATGTTGCCGTTTGCCGCGCTGGGCGATCTGGTGGGGCCCCGGCGCATCTTCATCGGCGGGTTGGCGGGTTTTACCGTGGCATCGCTGCTGTGTACCTTGGCTAGCAGCTTGCCCCAGTTGGCGGTGGCCCGGGCGCTGCAAGGCATTGGTGCGGGCGCGCTGATGAGCGTCAACATCGCGCTGATCCGCCAGTTGTATCCACCCGAGCGGCTGGGCCGGGGCGTGGGGCTGAATGCGCTGGTGGTGGGCGTGGGCTTCACCATCGGCCCGGCGGTGGCATCGCTGGTGCTGTCGGTGGCCTCCTGGCCCTGGCTGTTTGCCATCAACGTGCCGCTGGGTTTGATGGCGCTGGCCTTTGCGGTGCCCACGCTGCCACGCAGTGCCCCGCGTGGCCACGGCTTTGACCGGGTGGCCGCGTTGCTGACAGCCATCACCTTTGCCGCGCTGATCCTGGCGCTGGGCTCGGCTGCGCAGCGCGAGGCCTGGCCGCTGGTCGCCACGCCCCTGGCAGTCACATTGGTAGCGGGTGCGCTGCTGCTGCGCCGCCAGGCCGGGCACCCGGCACCCATGCTGCCGCTGGACCTGCTGGGCCGCCCGATGTTTGCGCTGTCCACCGCCACCGCCATGGCGGCCTTTGCGGCGCAGGGCCTGGCCTTTGTGTCGCTGCCGTTTTACTTTGAAGAGGTGCTGCACCGCGACCCCATCAGCACCGGCTTTTTGATGGTGTCGTGGGCGCTGATAGTGGCGCTGGCCGCACCCATTGCCGGGCGCATGTCCGACCGCCATCCGCCGGGCCTGCTGGGCGGTGTAGGGCTGGCGTTTTTGAGCCTGGGCATGGTGTCGCTGGCGCTGCTGCCCGCCGAGCCGCAAACGCTGGACATCGTGCTGCGCATGGCGCTGTGTGGTGCGGGCTTTGGCTTCTTCCAGTCGCCGAATCTCAAGGCGTTGATGTCCAGCGCCCCGCCCGAGCGCAGCGGCGGTGCGAGCGGCGTGATCGGTATGGCCCGCTTGATTGGCCAGACCACCGGCGCGGCCCTGGTCGCCCTGTGCTTTGGTTTGGCGGGCAGCCTGGACGGCCCCACCTGGGCACTGGGGCTGGGTGCCATGTTTGCGGGCCTGGCATCCATGGCTAGCTTTGCGCGGCTGTGGGCACGGTAAAGAGCCGGTGAAGTGCGTGCGGCGTGTGCGCTAGCGCACAGACTTGGCCCAGACCCGCTTTTACAAACTGTAAATATTGATACACAAAGGAGCCAGGCAATGCAACTCGGAATGGTGGGACTCGGTCGGATGGGGGCCAGCATGGTCACCCGCCTTTTGCGCGGTGGACACCACTGCGTGGTCTATGACCGGCATACGCAAGACGTGGAGCGCATGGTGGGGCTCGGTGCTACCGGCACGGGTTCGCTACAGGAGCTGGTGGATGGCTTGCCCCAGCCGCGCGCAGTGTGGCTGATGGTGCCTGCGGCGGCGGTGGACGACATTCTGGCGCAGCTCACCCCTTTGCTGGCGGCGGGCGACATCGTCATCGACGGCGGCAACTCGTACTACCACGACGACATCCGCCGGGCTACCTCACTCAAGGCCCAGGGCCTGCACTACGTGGACGTGGGCACCAGCGGCGGCATTGCCGGGCTGGAGCGTGGCTACTGCCTGATGATCGGTGGAGAAAAAGACACGGTGCAACACTTGTCGCCGGTGTTTGCCACCCTGGCACCCGGTGCGGGCAATGCCGTGCCCACGCCGGGACGCCGAGCGGATGCCAGTAGCGCCGACCAGGGTTACCTGCACTGCGGGCCGCACGGCGCGGGCCACTTCGTCAAGATGGTGCACAACGGCATCGAATATGGCGTGATGGCCGCGTATGCCGAGGGCTTCAACATCCTGCGCAACGCCAATGTGGGCCAGCGCGACAGCGTGGTAGATGCCGAAACCACTCCGCTACGCCACCCCGAGCACTACCAGTACACGATGGACCTGCCCGAGATTGCCGAAGTCTGGCGGCGCGGCAGCGTCATCGGCTCCTGGCTGCTGGACCTGACCGCCACGGCACTCACGGCCGACCCCACGTTGGACGGCTTTGACGGCCGGGTGTCCGACTCGGGCGAAGGCCGTTGGACCATCCAAGCCGCGATCGACGAAGCCGTGCCGGTACCCGTGTTGAGCGCCGCGCTGTACGCCCGCTTCAGCTCGCGTAACGAGGCCGACTTTGCCAACCGCGTGCAGTCCGCCATGCGGCACGAGTTTGGCGGCCACGTCGAGCAGCCTGCAGGCGGGTCCAAGCCGCAGGGCTGACTTGGGAACTGCGAACACGCGATGTGCGCCGCCGCCAAGCAGCAAATAGCACGGTGTCGCGCGATCTGATGCAGGCACTTGTGTCCGCCGACCGGGCCCTGCTCGACGGCCTGCAGCGCAGCGCCTTCGGCTATTTCGTCCAGTACACCCATAGTGCCACCGGCCTGGTGGCCGATACCTCGCGGCCCGGCGCGCTCGCCAGCATCGCAGTTGTGGGGTTTGCGCTGTCGGCCTATCCGGCGGCGGTGGAACGGGGTTGGATGGCGCGTGGCGATGCGGTACAGCGCTGCTTGGCGGCGCTGCGCTTCTTTGTGCACAGCGACCAGAGCGGCACACCCGAGGCCACCGGCGCCCATGGCCTGTACTTCCATTTTTTGCACATGGACAGCGGCACCCGGGCCTGGCGGTCCGAGCTGTCTTTGATCGACAGTGCTTTACTGGTGGCGGGCATGCTGACGGCCGCCGCCTATTTCACCGCCGCCACCGCCGACGAGACCGAATTGCGTGCGCTGGCCGATGCCCTGTACCGCCGCGTCGATTGGCGCTGGGCCCAGCGCAAGAATGCCGCCGTGGTGCTGGGCTGGAAGCCCGAGAGCGGCTTCTTGCGCTACCACTGGCAGGGCTACAGCGAGGCCCTCATCCTCTACGTACTGGGCCTGGGCTCGCCTACCCACCCCTTGACCGCCGACAGCTTCGAGGCTTGGACCCGCACCTACGAGTGGAAGCATCTGTACGGCTACGAATTCTTGTATGCGGGCCCGCTGTTCATCCACCAGTTCTCGCAGGCCTGGATCGACTTTCGGGGCATCCGCGACCGCTTCATGCGCGAGAAGCACAGCGACTATTTCGAAAACAGCCGCCGCGCCACCTACATCCAGCGCGAATACGCCATCCGCAACCCGCGCAGCTTTACCGGCCTGGGCGAAAATTGCTGGGGCCTGTCCGCCGGGGACGGGCCAAGCACGCCCCGGCAGCGGGTGGCCGGTCGGCGGCAAACTTTCTACGGCTACGCCGCCCGGGGCGTGCCCTACGGCCCGAACGACGGCACCCTGTCCGGGCCCGCCGCCCTGGCATCGCTGGTGTTTGCCCCCGAGATCGTGCTGCCTGCGGTGCGCCACTGGATGGGCCAGGGCGGTGAACAGGCCGTACTGGCCAGCGGCACCAATGCCACGGTCCGCACGCCCACCGGCCAGCCCTGGGTGTCGGAAGGCCGGTTCGGGCTCGACCAGGGTCTGCTGGTGCTGATGCTGGAAAACCACCGCTCCGGACTGGTGTGGCAACTGCTGCGGAGCAGCCCGTACATCCGCGCAGGCTTGCAGCGGGCGGGGTTTCAGGGTGGTTGGTTATCGCCATGACGGATCCGTCGGCGAAAATCGCCACCATGCACCCACCTATTTCTTTGCCGCTGCGCCACTCCTGGCTGGCCCCCTTGGCGCTGGCCAGTGCTGTGCTGGCAGGCTGCGCCTCCGCGCCGCCGAAGGCCCTGCCACTGCCTGCTCCGTCCACCACCATCGCTCGGCCCGCAGAGGCCGCGAACAGCGAGGCGGCAGTCCAACAAGGTTTCGCCCGCTGGGTGGAGGGCTTCCTGGCCACCGCACGCAACGCAGGCATGGACGAAGCCACGCTGCATGCCGCGTTCGACGGCGTGCGCTACCTGCCGCGCGTGGTCGAGCTGGACCGCGCGCAGCCTGAATTCACCCGCACCGTCTGGGACTACCTGGACAACACCGTGTCGCCGCAACGCATCCGGTTGGGCCAAGACAAGCTGCTGCAGATCCGCACCGATGCCGATGCCGCCGCCACCCGCTATGGTGTGCCCGCCACCATTCTGGCTGCCATCTGGGGCATGGAGAGCAACTACGGCAGCAACTACGGCAACACCCCCACCATCGACGCGCTGGCCACACTGGGCTTTGAGGGACGGCGCGAAGACTGGGCCCGCGGCCAGCTGATGGCGGCCTTGAAGATTCTGCAAAACGGCGACATCGACCGCGCCCACATGGTCGGCTCCTGGGCCGGTGCCATGGGCCAGACCCAGTTTTTGCCGTCCAACTTTCTGGCCTACGCGGTAGATGCCGATGGCGACGGCAAGCGCGACATCTGGGGCAGCATGGCCGACGTGATGGCCTCCACCGCCAACTTCCTGGCCCGCTCGGGTTGGCAAGCCGACCAGCCCTGGGGCACCGAGGTGCAGCTCCCCGCAGGCTTCGACGTGGCACGCGCCGACACCACCGTGCGCCAGCCGTCTGACCAATGGGCCGCCGAGGGCGTTCAAACCATGGATGGCACGCCACTCCCCGCGCTGCCCGATGCCGAGCTGCTGCTCCCCGCCGGCGCCCGTGGCCCCGCCTTCCTGGTCGGCCCCAACTTCCGCGCCATCTTGCGCTATAACAACTCCACCAGCTACGCCCTCGCCGTCAGCCTGCTCTCGCAGCGGTTGGGCAACGGCCCCGGCGTGCAAGCCCCGTGGCCCCGCGACCTGCAGGCCCTGACCCGCAGCCAGTTGCAGGCCCTGCAAACCGCCTTGAACGAGCGTGGCTTTGCAAGCGGTACGCCGGACGGGATGATGGGGCCTGCGACGCGGGAGGGGATTCGCCGGTTTCAGCGCAGTGTGGGGCTGCCTGCGGATGGGTATCCGGATGGGGAGTTGTTGGGGCGGGTGGGGGAGCGGTAAGTTCACCGACTGCTGATTGGCAAAGTCACAGCTGATTTATCCAAGGTGTGTTCAACAGGGTGACGGCAACGTACCAAGTGGACACCCAACGGCATGGATGAAAAAGCACTCTGTCCTGATCTGTCCTGGTCCAATAAATTCGGACACCTCGATAGGGGCTATTAACCCCTGAGAAACTGAAGAACATGACAACGGGCAAGAAACAACGCAGAGCGTTTGATGCGGCCTTCAAACTGCA
>NZ_JBWMAX010000109.1:0-1480 GCF_056521385.1 Rhodoferax sp. RT5P35
ATCATGATGGCGGCACCGGGCGTGGCCACCAGCCACCAGCACTCCATCATGTAGCGGCGGCCACTGGAGATCATGGCGCCCCACTCGGGCATGGGCGGCTGGGCACCCAGGCCCAGGAAACCCAGGCCCGCAGCGGTCAGGATCACGCTGGCCATGTTCATGGTCAGGCGCACCACCACCGACGACATCAGCATCGGCGCGATGTAGCGCAGCAGAATGCGGCCGCTGGAGGCACCCTGCAGCTGGGCTGCCACCACAAAGTCGGCATTGCGCAGCGACAGGGTTTCGGCCCGTGCCAGCCGCGCAATCGGCGGCCAGGCGGTCAGCGCAATCGCAATCACCGCGTGGTCCAGCCCCGGGCCAAGCGCAGCCACGAAGGCCAGCGCCAGTACCAGACTAGGGAAGGAGATAAAGATGTCGGTGACGCGCATGAACAGGTTGTCCACCCAGCCACCAAAGTAGCCCGAGACGGCACCCACGGCCAGCCCCACCGGCCCCACGATCACCGTCACCAGGGCAATGATGTAGAGCGAGATGCGCGAGCCATGCACCAGGCGGCTGAACACGTCGCGGCCATATTCGTCGGTGCCGAACCAGTGGGCGTTGCTGGGGGCCTGCAGGGCCTGGGTCAGGTCTTGCTCCAGCGGGTTGTGGGTGGCAATCAGCGGGGCAAACAGGGCCACTATCAGCAGTGCGGCCACCACCACCAGACCCGCCACGGTCATGGGGTTGTGCAGCAGCCTTTGCAGGATGCGGCGGGCGCTTTGGCGCAGGGCTTGCGCCGCCGTTTGGGGGGTTGTGGACACGGTCTTGTCGGAGAGGGTCAGGGCAGCCATTAGCGGGTCCTCGGGTCAAACACGTGGTACAGGGCATCGGACAGCAGGTTCAGCGTGACGAAGATCACCCCCACCACCAGCACGCAGCCCATCACGGCGTTCATGTCACCCAGCAGCAGGCTGCTGGTCAGGTACTGGCCAAAGCCGGGCCAGGCGAATACGGTTTCGATCAGCACCGCGCCTTCGAGCAGGCCGCCGTAGGCCAGGGCCACGATGGTCAGCAACTGCACCAGGATGTTGCGAAACGCATGGCCCCAGACCACACCGCGCTCGGACAGGCCTTTGACCCGCGCCGTGGTGATGTACTCCTGCGACAACTGCGCCAGCATGAAGCTGCGCGTCATGCGGCTGATGTAGGCCATGGAGTGCAGGCCCAGGATGCAGGCGGGCAGCATCAGGAACTTGATGGCGTTGCGAAACACCTCCCACTCGCCCGCCAGGGCCGAATCCACCAGCAGCAGGCCGGTGCGCGGTGCCACCAGGCCGTCATACGCCAGGTCGATGCGCCCGGCTCCCCCGGCCCAGCCCAGCCAGGCGTAGAACACCAGCAGGCCCATCATGCCGAACCAGAACACCGGGGTGGAATAGCCAAACAGGCTGATGACGCGCACCACATGGTCGGCCAGGCGACCGCGCCGGGTGGC
>NZ_JBWMAX010000110.1:0-1478 GCF_056521385.1 Rhodoferax sp. RT5P35
CAGAGGTGCACCCTGCGGGGTGTTAAAACTGAGCCCCCACAACGCCTCTTCCACACCCGAAAGCAGGGGCGCGGGCTGGTATTTCCACCAAGCCACACCGGCACCCGCCAAGCCAGCGGCTGCCGCCACCCCGACCATGAGTCGGCGGCGTGAAGAGGCCATCATGGCGCGCCTTCCGCCAGCAAGCGGCGCACGGCAGCGGTGTCGCCCCGCGGGGCGCGGCCTTTGGAGTCGGGCTTCAGGGCCCCCCGCAGGTCGTCCAGGTCATAGACCATGAAGTGCACACCCACGGTTTCACCCAGTTCGGGGCTCAGACTGGCAAAGCTCAGCGCCTCGACCGGTTCGCCGCGAAACCCGGTGACGGTGGCCGGGGTGTAGGGCACGCGGTGGTCGATCAGTGCAATCTCGGCGGATTTGGAGTCGTCGCAAAACAGCTGAATCGCCAGGTCCGACAAGCGCGTGGCCGTGCCCTGCCACACCGCGCCGCACAAATGCGGGCGAAACCGCTCCATGCGCTCCATCCAGACCAGGGCCAACTGGCGCAGGGCGCGCAGTTCGGCGGGCTGGGTATCGCCACAAAACAGGTCGATATAGGCCCGCACCGCATCTTCCACGGTGTCGTTGCCGGGCAAAGCCGCGCGGCCTGCGCCCAGTTGCGCGGCGGCGCGGCGCTTGGCCGGGCCGTATTCCAGGCCTTCTTCCACCACCATACGGGCGGCGGTCTCGGCGATCTCTAAGGTCAGTGCATCCATGTCACGGATTTTGCCTTTTTTCACAATCCGGGTTGGGCCAGGGGCCACCCCTAAAATCCCCGCATGCACATTCATATTTTGGGTATTTGCGGCACCTTCATGGGAGGTTTGGCCGCTTTGGCGCGGGAGGCTGGGCACCGGGTCACCGGTTGCGACGCGGGGGTCTATCCACCGATGAGCGACCAGTTGCGCGCATTGGACATCGGACTGATCGAAGGCTTCTCGTCCGACCAGTTAGCCCTGAAGCCCGACATGTTCGTGGTCGGCAACGTGGTGTCGCGCGCCCGCGCAGCCGACGGCACGCCAAAATTTCCGCTGATGGAAGCCATTCTGGACGCAGGCCTGCCCTACACCAGCGGTCCGCAGTGGCTGGCCGAGCACGTGCTGCAAGGCCGCCACGTACTGGCGGTGGCGGGCACGCACGGCAAAACCACCACCACCGCGATGCTGGCCTGGGTGCTGGAGCACGCCGGGCTGCAGCCGGGCTTTCTGGTCGGTGGCGTACCGCTGAATTTCGGGGTGTCCGCCCGTTTGGGCGCGGGCAAGACCTTTGTGATCGAGGCCGACGAGTACGACACCGCCTTCTTCGACAAGCGCAGCAAGTTTGTGCACTACCGCCCGCGCACGGCGGTGCTGAACAACCTGGGATTCGACCACGCCGATATTTTTGACGACCTACCCGCCATCGATCGCCAGTTCCGCCACCTACTGCGCACAGTGCCCAGC
>NZ_JBWMAX010000111.1:0-1477 GCF_056521385.1 Rhodoferax sp. RT5P35
ATACGCACCAGCTCCAGCATGCGCAGGGCCTCGGCCAGGGCGGCGGCACGGCCCAGCCGCTGGTGCAGACGGATGGATTCGGCAATCTGCTCGCCCACGGGAAACACCGGGTTCAGCGAAGTCATGGGCTCCTGGAACACCATGGCCATTTCGGCCCCGCGGATGCCGCGCATAGTGGCCGGGCTGGCCTGGGCCAGGTCCAGGCGGCTGCCGTCGCGCCGGTGGAACTGCATACTGCCGCTGGTGATGCGCCCGCCACCGTTTTCCACCAGCCGCATCAGCGCCAGGGACGATACCGACTTGCCCGAGCCCGACTCGCCCACGATGGCCAGCGTTTCGCCCGCGTTGACGTGGAACGACAGGTCGCGCACGGCATCTACCACGCGCTCCTTGGTTTCAAACCGCACGCTCAAGTGCTGCACATCCAGCACCCGGCGACCGCCCGCCCCTGCGGCAGCACTCACGCGGGTGCCCCTAAGCTGGCGCGCACGGCGACGGGTTGGACCCGTACCGCCCGGGCCGTTTTGACGGGCTTGGCGGGCTTAGGCGGCAGGCTGGTACTGCTCCAGACCTGGGCACCTTCGACAAACACCTTGAGCTCGCCCGGGGCAAAGCTGTCCCAAGGCTCGTCGGCGGTGAGGGGCTCGGTGGCGACCAGCACCATGCGGTCGCTTTCGCTGTTGGCCTGGCGCAAATCGAGCGTCATGTCGCAGTCGATCAGCCGGGCGGTCTGGAACGGGTGCTGGCGCGATACCCAGCTGAGCTTGGTGGAGCAATGCGCGTACATGGCCTCGCCATTGGACAGTAGGAAGTTGAAGGTGCCGTGGCTGGCGATGCGGCGCGACAGCTCGGCCAGCACCGGGGCCACCTGTTTCCAGCTGGGCGGGCAGGCCCCTTTGAACGCGCTACGCAGCTCTTGCAGCATCCAGCAAAAGGCTTTTTCGCTGTCGGTGGTGCCCACCGGCAGGTAGTTGCCGCGCAGGTTGGGGTGGTAGTTTTTGAGGTCGCCGTTGTGGCAGAACACCCAGTGCTGGCCCAGCCATTCGCGCTGGAACGGGTGGCAGTTGGACAAAGTCACCGCGCCCTGGGTGGCTTTGCGGATGTGCGCCAGCACCGACTTGGACTTGATCGGGTAGCTGCGCACAAAGTCGGCCAGGGCCGAGTCGCTGGCGCGGCCATCGTCGATGAACACCCGGCAGCCGGTGCGCTCGTGGAAGGCAATGCCCCAGCCGTCGGCATGCTCACCGGTCTGCCCACCGCGGGCCGAAAAACCGGCAAACGAGAAGTTGATGCTGGCGCTACTGTTGCAGTTCATGGCGAGCATTTGGCACATGGTATTTCCTTGGAGTCGCCCTGCGCAGTTGCAAGAATCAGGCCTTTGCGGCTGTTATCCCGGCTGATACCTGGTTTAGGCTCGGGGCAAAGTCACGCCCACCTGGCCCTGGTATTTGCCGCCACGGTCTTTGTAGCTGACCTC
>NZ_JBWMAX010000112.1:0-1476 GCF_056521385.1 Rhodoferax sp. RT5P35
CCGCCCAGGCCCCCTACACCGAGGCGGTGGCCGTGTACCGCGCCAAGGTGCGCCAGGCCGTGCGCGAGGTGGAAGAAGCCCTGGTCAACCTGCGCAGCGCCGATGACCGCAACGCCGACACCCAGGTGGCCGCCCAGGGCTACCAGGCCGCATTTGCCGCCACCCAGGCCCGCTACACCGCCGGCCTGGCCAGCCTGCCCGAACTGGAGGACTCGCGCCGCACCGCGCTGGCCGCCGACACCAACGCCATTGCCCTGCAGCGCGAACGCCTGCTGGCCTGGATCAGCCTGTACCGCGCCGTAGGCGGCGGCTGGACCGGCCCCCAGTAAACCTTGACGGACTCCTCTTCATGCAAAAAAATGCTATTTATTCCGTAGCTGCTCTCGCCCTGTCCATCAGCGCTATCGGCCTTTTTTCCTTAAATTCCCAGGCGGCGGACGAAACCAAGGCCGCCGCGCCCAAGCCCGCCCTCACCGTCACCACCGTGCAGCCGCAGCGCAGCCCCTGGGCGGTGCAGCTCAGCGCCAACGGCAATGTGGCCGCCTGGCAAGAGGCCAGCATCGGCAGCGAAGCCAGCGGCCTGCGCCTGCTGGAGGTGCGCGCCAACGTGGGCGATGTGGTGCGCGCTGGCCAGGTGCTGGCCACGTTTGCGGCAGAGAGCGTGCAGGCCGACGTGGCCCAGGCGAAGGCGAATGTGCTGGAGGCGGAAGCCAATGCCCAGGATGCCAGTGGCAACGCCGCCCGCGCCCGCACGCTGCAGGCCACCGGGGCCCTGAGCGAGCAGCAAATCACCCAGTACCAAACCACAGAGCAGGTCGCCAAGGCCCGCGTAGCCGCCGCCAAGGCCACGCTGGTGGTGCAGCAGCAGCGCCTGCGCCACACCCAGGTGCTGGCGCCCGACAGCGGAGTCATCAGCGCCCGCAGCGCCACCGTGGGCGCGGTGCTGGGCAGCGGCACCGAACTGTTCCGCATGGTGCGCCAGGGGCGGCTGGAGTGGCGCGCCGAGGTCACCGCCGCCGAGCTGGAGCGCATCAAGGTCGGCACCATCGCCCAGGTGCGCACGGCGCAGGGCACGCCGGTGCAGGGCAAAGTGCGCATGGTGGCCCCCACGGTAGACCCGCAAACCCGCATGGGGCTGGTGTATGTGGATTTGCCAGCGTCCAGCCTCAAGCCGGGGATGTTTGCCAGCGGTGCGTTCGCACTGGGCCAGACCACCGCGCTGACCGTGCCGCAAACCGCCGTGGTGGTGCGCGATGCCTTCAGCTTTGTCTACCGCGTGGGCAAAGACCAGCGCGTGGCCCAGATCAAGGTGCAAACCGGGCGGCAGCTGGGCGACCGGCTGGAGATCACCAGCGCGCTGGAGCCGGATGCCGTGTTGGTCGCCAGCGGGGCGGGCTTTTTGAACGACGGCGATCTGGTGCGGGTGGTGCAGGATTCCAAGCCCAATGTGCCTCCAGCGCAAGTAACACCGGCACA
>NZ_JBWMAX010000113.1:0-1470 GCF_056521385.1 Rhodoferax sp. RT5P35
GGCCTTGCCGCCCAGCCAGCGCAGCACGTGCTGCTCGGCCAGGTGGGGGTGGCGGTCCAGCATCTGCGGGGCCAGGGCGCGGGCCCATTCCAATAGGTCGGCATCGGTTTCCAGGTCGGCAAAGCGCAAGAGCGGTGCACCCGACTGGCGGGCACCGAGGAACTCGCCGGGGCCGCGGATTTCCAGGTCGCGGCGGGCGATCTCGAAGCCGTCGTTCGTCTCGGCCATGGCCTGCAGGCGGGCGCGGGCGATCTGGCCCAGGCGCGGCGCGTCGCCGGTGGAGTACAGCAGCACGCAGGCCGAGGCCGCCGCGCCCCGCCCCACCCGGCCCCGCAGCTGGTGCAACTGGCTCAGGCCAAAGCGCTCGGCGTGCTCTATGACCATCAGCGAGGCATTGGGCACGTCCACGCCGACCTCGATCACGGTGGTGCTGACCAGCAGGCCCATGGTCCCCTCGGTGAACAGCGCCATCACGGCCTTCTTCTCGGCCACCGGCATGCGGGAATGCAGCAGGCCGATCAACACGCCGGGCAAGGCTTCGCTCAACGCGGCATGCGTTTCGGTGGCGTTGCGCAGGTCCAGGGCTTCGCTTTCTTCGATCAGCGGGCAAACCCAGTAGATCTGGCGGCCCTGGGCGATCTGGGCGCGGATGCGCTCTATCACCTCGTCGCGGCGCGCATCATTGATGACCTTGGTGACGATGGGCGTGCGGCCCGGCGGCAGCTCGTCGATGGTGGACACGTCCAGATCCGCGTAGTAGCTCATGGCCAGGGTGCGCGGGATGGGGGTGGCGGTCATCATCAGCAGGTGGGGCTCCAGCGCGCCATCGACCATCTTGCTGCGCAGGGCCAGGCGCTGGGCCACGCCGAAGCGGTGCTGCTCGTCGATCAGGGCCAGGGCCAGGTTTTTGAACACCACTTTCTCCTGGATCACGGCGTGGGTGCCCACCACCAGGGCGGCTTCGCCACTGGCGATTTTTTCCAGCATTTCGCGGCGCTGCTTGGTCTTTTGGCTGCCGGTGAGCCAGGCCACGCATTTGCCCAGCGGGGCCAGCAGCGGCTCCAGCCAGGCGACGAGCTTGCGGAAGTGCTGGTCGGCCAGGATTTCGGTGGGGGCCATCAGCGCGCATTGCCAGCCTGTGTCCATCGCCGTGCAGGCGGCCAGCGCAGCGACCACGGTTTTGCCCGAACCGACGTCGCCCTGCAGCAGGCGGTTCATGGGAATGGGCAGGGCCAGGTCGGCGGCAATCTCGGCCCCCACGCGCTGCTGGGCGGCGGTCAAGGCGAAGGGCAGCGCGGCGCGCAGGCCATCGAGCAGGCCGCCATCCTGCGCGGCCAGGGGCGGGGCCTGCAGCAGGTCGCGCGCGCGCTTGGCCTGGAGCTGCGAGAGCTGCTGGGCCAGCAGCTCCTCGGCCTTCAGGCGCTGCCAGGCGGGGTGGCTGCGGTCTTCCAGCGCGGCCAGCGACACGTC
>NZ_JBWMAX010000114.1:0-1467 GCF_056521385.1 Rhodoferax sp. RT5P35
GCCGCTGCTGCACTGAAAGTAGACCCCACCCGCTGCGCCGTGGTGGAAGACACCACCACCGGCGTGCGCGCAGGCGTGGCCGCCGGGGCCACGGTGTTTGGCTACGCCCCTGCCACGTCCGACCACGTGGATGCGCAGGCGCTGATGGACGCAGGGGCGTTTTGCACGTTCACCGATATGGAGCAACTGGCGGGCTGGGTGGTGTAGGCCAGGGTGGGCAGCGCCACCATGTAACGGCGGGTCATTGATAGAAACTAACAATCAATTGTTATTTGTCAATTGTCTATGTGAATCGATTGGCCGTAAGATTGCCCCTGTTCACAACGACCAACCCCCACAGGAGCCCACGATGTCCGTCGCCAGCCAACGCCCAGAAATCAAAACCCTCGCCAACCTCGAATCCGCCTTCGCAGGCGAGTCCATGGCCCACATCAAGTACCGCTACTTCGCCAAGTTGGCGCGGGAAGCGGGCGACGAAGCCACCGCCAAGGTGTTCGAGGCCACCGCCGACCAGGAAGTGATGCACGCCTTTGGCCACCTGGACCTGCTCTACCCCAAGGCCAGCATGACCCCGGCCAAGGCGCTGCAAATCGCCATCGACGGCGAAACCTACGAGTACACCGAGATGTACCCCGGCTTTCGCGCCACCGCCGAAGCCGAGGGCAATGCCGCCGCCGTGGCCGAGATGGACGAGCAGATCGAAGAGTCCAAGGTCCACGCCGCCCAGTTCGCTGCCACCCTGGCCAAGGCCCAAAAACGCTTTGCCGCCCTGGCCAAGGTGGAAGAGCGCCACGCCAACCACTACCAGGCCCACCTGGACAGCCTGACGGCCACGGCATAATCACTACGTTTTTAATAGCTGCTCACGCTCATTGAATAAGCGCTAGAGGCACTTTTTACATAAATTGAAGGAACCCCGATGAAAACCTATATCTGTATCGTTTGCGGCTTTGTGTACGACGAGGCCGCAGGCCGCCCCGAAGACGGCATTGCCGCAGGCACCTTGTGGTCCGACGTACCCGCCAGTTGGGAATGCCCTGATTGCGGCGTGGCCAAGGCCGACTTCGAGCCCGTCGAAATTTAATGGACCAGCCGCTCCTCATCATCGGCGCGGGGTTAGCCGGTTGGCAAACGGTGCGCGAGTTCCGCAAGCTCGACACCACCACGCCCATCACCCTGGTCACCGCGGACGCGGGCGACTTCTACGCCAAGCCCACGCTGTCCAACGCGTTTGGCCAGAAGCGCGGCCCGGCGCAGCTGGTGACCACCCCGGCGGCTACCATTGCGCAGAATTTGGGCGTCACCCTGCTGTCGCACACCCAGGTCACCGCCATCGACACCGCCGCTCAGGTGGTGCATACCAGCACCGGCCCGTTGGGCTACCGTGACCTGGTGCTGGCCACCGGCGCGCAGCCCATCCGCGTGCCGCTGGCGGGCGCGGCGGCGGACCAGGTGCTGTCGGTCAAT
>NZ_JBWMAX010000115.1:0-1462 GCF_056521385.1 Rhodoferax sp. RT5P35
ACCGTGCGGTACCGCCGTGCGGCTGCGCCAGTGGCCACCGCGTCGGTAGCAATGTCTGTGCATGCGCCGGTACCTGCAGAGGTACATCCATGATGCTGGCCCTGCTGGTCTTGCTCACGGCATCGGTCCTGGCGGTGCCGTTGCTGCCTGCGTTGCGCGAATGGCAGCGGCCCAGCGATGTGGTTCCGCTACAGATCGACGAGGCCGATGCCCTCGACCCGCCGTACCTGGCCCACAGTTTTGCGACCCTGCTGGCAGAAGCCGTCCGCACGGGTGCCAGCCATCTGGGGGGCTCGACCATCACCCATCTGGTGTTGGGCCCGGAGAGCGCCGACCTGCCTTTGCAGCCAGCGGAAATCCTCGCGGGGCGCAGTGACCGGCTGTGGCACATCGAAGGCGGTGTCCAGTTGCCTGAGAACATGCATTTCTATGCGGAAGTGGCGGCCTCCGGTTGGCTGCGGACCGCGACCGATGGTGTCTACCGCGCCCTGTGGGCGGGTACCACGGCCACGCTGCAGCCTGGTACGACCGTACTGCGTTGGGCGCACGGGCAAGAGGTGCACATTGGTGACGCATGCCAGGTTACTGGCCGGGTGACGGCCCAGCAGTCCATCACCGTCGCGCGGGGAGTGGACTTCATGTTGCTGCATGCGCCCCAAGTGCTGTTTGTCGGGTACGCCGGGTGGTTCGCCGGTTGCCCCCCGGATGATTCGGCCGTGTGCGTTGCCATGACCGACTGGCCTGCCGGTGTGGTCTGGGACGGCACAGTGCGCCGGGCTTTTGCCCGCCTGGCACTGCAAGTGGATGCCTGCCGGGCGTGGCGTGCCGACATCGTCTGTTTGGCAGACCTGGTGCTCGGTGCGTATTGCCAGGCCACAGGCAGCCTGAAGGCGCGCGGTGTCTTGCATGTGGGACCTGGCAGCCAGATCAGCGGCAATGTGGTGGCGGGGGGAGTCATCCACCTGGGCGCGGGTTGCGTGGTGCGTGGTTCGGTGGTGTCCGAGACCGCCATTGTCTTGGGCGCTGGCTGCACCATTGGCACGCCGAGCCAAGCGGCGACAGTGGCGGCACCGCAGATCCGGATTGCTGCCGGGACAAGGGTGTACGGTACGGTGTGGGCCGATGAGAGAGGCGCGACCGCCCTGTCCGACAACGGCGAAGCCGACAATCTCTTGTGGGCCGATACGTCCCTATCGGGGGTGGTGGTATGACCGCCATGGCGTTGTTTCGTCTGGCACGCGGTACCGTGGTTGCGGCCCTGCTGGTCTGGGCCGCGTTATGGGCCTGGCCGCATTGGGGGGGGGCACAGCCCGTGGCACTGACGCACCTGGCATTGTTGGTGCCTGACGATGTGACCAGCGACGACCCCACCGTGCAGGCTTGGCAGGATGCGGCGGTGGAAACCGGCTTCTCGATGTCCTTGGTGCGGGCCTCGGCGCTGCTGCGTCCGGGCGGCTACCCG
>NZ_JBWMAX010000116.1:0-1462 GCF_056521385.1 Rhodoferax sp. RT5P35
CCGTCCAGCGACCAGGTCGGGCCGTTGGTCACGACGTAGCCGTCCGTCATGCGCGTGCATTGGTGATCCGGCGTCAATCGGTACAAGGCGCCGGTCGGCGCCTCGCAGGCAAAGTCCATGGTGCCGCCCCAGAAGCGTCCCTGCGCATCGCATTTTCCGTCGTTGAACCGGTTGCCTGTGCGCTCGGGTTCAGGCTGGTGCAGGCGCTGCAGCGCGCCGGTTTCCGGGTTAAAAAATGCAAAACCCCGGCGCAGTGTGACCAGCAGCCCGGATGCCGATGCACGCTCGGCCACGGCCGATATTTCTTCTTCAAAGGCCCAGCTGTCCCGCGCTTGCGTGGCCGGGTGGTAACGGTGCAGCTGATGGCCCAGGATGTCCACCCAATACAGCGCCTGGTGCCGAACAGACCACAAAGTTCCTTCGCCCAGCATCGCGTCTGCGGCCCAGACACAACGTGGCTCGCCCAGAATAAGAGGTGCCGGGCGTTCCGACACTTCAATGGCAGAAGGCATCATTTTCAATCGTCTATTTAATGCGACTCGCGCGGCACCAGGGCGCCGCTGCCACCCACCAGAAAGTCCAGGTCAGCGCCCAGGTGGGCTTGCTGCACATGGTCCACGTACAGCTTTTGGTAACCGCGGTTCGGGTGGACCGGGGGTTTCCAGCTCAGGCGCCGCCGTGCCAGTTCGTCGTCGGTCACTTCCAGGTGCAGGCGCCTGCCCGCGACATCGAGTTCAATCATGTCGCCGTTTTGTACCAGTGCCAGCGGGCCGCCCGCAGCGGCTTCCGGACTGGTGTGCAAGACCACGGTCCCGTAGGCCGTGCCGCTCATGCGGCCATCACTGATGCGCACCATGTCGGTGATGCCCTGCGCCAGCAGCTTGGGCGGCAAGCCCATGTTGCCGACCTCGGCCATGCCGGGGTAGCCCTTGGGGCCACAGTTTTTGAGCACCATCACGGAGTTGGCGTCCACGTCCAGATCGGGGTCGCCAATGCGCGCCTTGTAGTGGTCAAAGTCTTCAAACACCACGGCCTGACCGCGATGCTTCATGAGCGCCGGGGTGGCGGCTGAAGGCTTCAGCACCGCACCGCGCGGCGACAGGTTGCCGCGCAGGATGCACATGCTGCCGTCGGCCACCAACGGGTTCTCCAAAGGCCGGATAACTTCTGCGTTGTGGATGGGCGCGTCCAACACGTTGTCCCAGATGGACTTGCCGTTGACCGTGAGCGCATTCTTGTGCGGCAGCAGGCCGCCCTCGCCCATGCGGCGCAGCACGCCGGGCAGGCCGCCAGCGTAGTAAAAGTCTTCCATCAAAAAGCGGCCCGAGGGCTGCAGGTCCACCAGCGTGGGGGTGCCCTTGCCCACATTCGTCCAGTCTTCGAGTTCCAGCGGCACGCCGATGCGCCCGGCAATGGCCTTGAGGTGAATCACGGCATTGGTCGAGCCGCCAATGGCCGCGTT
>NZ_JBWMAX010000117.1:0-1461 GCF_056521385.1 Rhodoferax sp. RT5P35
AGGCCGGCCAGGCGGTCCACCAGCGTGGTGCGGCGGGCGGTGTCGGCATCAAAGATGGCCAGCTCGCTGACGCCGGCCATCACCAATGCATGGGCAATCGCCGAGCCCGCGCCGCCTGCGCCCACCAGCAAGGCTTTTTTGCCTTCGGGCTGGCAGCCGTTGTCTTGCATGGCGGACACAAAGCCCAGGCCGTCGAACATGTCGCCGTGCCAGCTGCCGTCGGGGTTGCGGCGCATGGTGTTGACGGTGTGCAAGAAGGCGGCGCGGTCCGAAGTGGTGGCGCACAGGTCAAAGCAGGCAAATTTGTGCGGCACGGTGACGATGATGCCGTCCACGTTCTGCGCCAGCGATACGCCGTCGAGCCAGGCCGCCAGCTTGGCCGGGGCCACATGCGCGGGTATGACATAGGCGTTATGGCCATGGGACTGCAGTTCCTGGGTCACGCCTGCGGGGGATTTCACCTGGGCGATCGGGTCGCCGACGATGAAGTGGATGCGGGTGGCACCGCTGAGGGGTTCGGTCATGGGATAAGTCTCCGGAGGGTTTGTGTTGGCTGAATCATAGTCAAAAGTGGAATAGTATTCAAGTATTGAATTTAATTCCGATTTTGGTATGATGCGCTATCGCCACACACAATCGAGCAAGCCATGAACGGTGTTTTAGAACGAACCCTAGCCATCCTGGAGCTGCTGTCCCAGCACGGCGGCGGCCTGGAGCTGGCGGCGATTGCCGACCGGCTCGACATCCCCCGCAGCGCGGTGCACCGCCTGCTGGTGGACCTGGCCCGCTGCGGCTATGTGCGCCAGACGCGTGACCACGGTGACTACCTGCTCACCACCAAACTGGTGTCCATGGGCCTGAGCTTTTTGAGCAACACCGGCATCGTCGACATTGCCCAGCCCCTGCTGGACCGGCTGGCCGAAATCTCCGGCGAGCTGGTGCGCCTGGCGGTGGTGGACGGCAACCGCCTGACCTGGGTGGCCCGCGCCCAGGGTGCCCGCCAAGGCCTGCGCTACGACCCCGACATGGGAAGCGATGCGCGCATCTCCTGCTCGTCCTCGGGCCTGGCCTGGTTGTCCACTCTGGCCGACGACGATGCCCTGGCCCTGGTGGCCCAGCAGGGCGTGGGTCCGGTGGAAGAGTTTGGCCCCAACGCCCCCAAGACCCTGCAAGAAGTGATGGCGCAGGTGCAGGCCACGCGCGAACGCGGCTACAGCCTGACGCAGGAAACCTACACCCCCGGCCTGAACGCCATGGCCGCCCCGGTGTGCCTGGCAGGCCAGGCCCTGGGCACCATCAGCATAGCCGGGCCGTCGGCCCGCTTCACGCTGGAGCGCATGCAGGCCCTGGGCGGTGACCTGGTGTCGCTGGCGGCGCAACTGGCCGCAGCCAGCGGGGCCTCGCCGTTTTTCAACCAGCCGCGGGCGAACGCTGCGGCGGGCTTGCGCAAAATCTACGCCT